>JALSON010000061.1 GCA_026986455.1 Thermococcaceae archaeon
AGCTATTGCCATAGACGTCTACGCGAGGAGGCCGATACTGAGCAACCGCTTTGGAGGTTACTCGGGGCCCGGAGTGAAGCCTGTTGCTTTGAGGGCCGTTTATGACCTGGCCAGAGCACTTGAAATCCCAGTGGTAGGAATAGGGGGTATAACGACCTGGAGGGATGCCGTTGAGTTCCTCCTCGCCGGGGCCTCAGCCCTTCAGATTGGCACGGCGGTATCGCTCCGGGGATGGAAGGTCTTCCGCGAGATAAAAGAGGGCATCAAAGGATACCTCGAAAGCGAGGGCTTTTCGAGCGTGGGGGAGATAGTTGGACTGGCCCGTGGGTAACACATTTATAGTAGAAATTTCTACTATACTATGGTGAGCTACTATGCCGATAACAAAGGTCACCCGCAACTACCAGATAACGATTCCTGCCGAGATCAGAAAGGCACTGGGGATAAAGGAGGGAGAATATTTGAGCGTTGAGCTCAGGGGAGATGAGATAGTCATTAAAAAGGCAAGGAAAAAATGGAAAACCTTCAGACTCGGAAGGAAACTAACCGCGGAGGAGCTTGAGAGAATCTCTGAGGAGGCTATAGAGGAGGAAATGTCATGGGAGCCGTGATTGACTCTAACGTCTTCATATACGCCGCAGTTGAAGATTCCGAGTACCATGAGAGCGCTATGGAGGCCATCCACTCTCTCGACCGCTGGATTGTGCCAACGATAGTTGTTTACGAAACCACTTGGAACTTCAGAAAGCTTGGCTTTGGCACCGAGGAAGCCAGAGAGCTTGTTGAGCAGATACTCTTCGATCCAAGGACTTCCCTTGTGGATGATAGGCTGTACCTCCTCAAAGGCTTTGAACTCCTACAGAACCTCAGTCTGACACACTATATTGACTCCGTAATCCTCGCCATAGCTAAGGAGGTTGGAACCCTCGTCACCTACGACAAAAAGCTTAGAAACCGTGCCGCGAAGTTGGGTATTAAGCTACTACCGGAGGTGTTGGAATGAAGCGCGCTGTGGTGTTGTTCTCTGGAGGACTCGATTCGACGGCATGCCTCTACTGGGCCAAAAAGAACTACGAAGAGGTCATCATGCTGACGGTAAACTACGGAAGCAACGAGGAGAGAGTTACGAACAAGGTTGCAGAGTTCTTCTCGAAGGAGCTTAACGTCCCGCTGAAAATTGTTAAACTCGAGTTCCTTGAGGAATTCTCAAAGCTGAGGGGGACAACGCTCGTCGGCGGGGAGACGCCAAAAGTTACAGCTGAAGAGCTTGAGGACATGAACGTTGCTCAGGAGACAGCAAAAAGCGTCTGGGTCCCTGCTCGTAATGTCGTGCTGATAAGCTTAGCGGCTTCGCTCCTCGATGCGCTCGGCGGAGGGGACATAATAGTCGGCTTCAACGCCGAGGAGGGGGCAACTTTTCCGGACAACACTCCAGAGTTTGTCGAAAAGATGAACGAGATGCTGAAATATGGAACAATGGCCGGGGTGAAGGTCGTCGCCCCGCTCATAGACCTCAACAAGAAGGGCATAGCGAGGCTTTTGAAGGAGATGAATGCCAAATATGAGTACTCGAACTCCTGCTACATGCCGAAGGGCTTCACAAGGGATGGAAAGCCCATACACTGCGGCGAGTGCGAGAGCTGCGTCAGGAGGCACCGCGGACTTATGGAGGCAATCGGAGAGGACAGGACGGTTTATGAGGTGGAGCCGAAAGTTTGATGGATACCGCAAGATTTATAAATCTGGTCTCTACCCTATCCATTGGGCACGGGGCGGTAGCTCAGCCTGGGAGAGCGCCGGACTGAAGATCCGGGTGTCGGGGGTTCAAATCCCCCTCGCCCCACCATTCTCTCAAAGCGGTGGTAGTCTAGCCTGGTCTAGGACACCGGCCTTCCAAGCCGGTAACCCGGGTTCGAATCCCGGCCACCGCACCAGAAACTTTTCTGCCGGCTGGAGGACACGGCGAAAAGGCCAAATCCGGATACAGGATACAGGAGAAAATAAAGGTCGGACAGAATAAATGGAGGCATCAGGACTTCCTGATGTGGGCCTTGTTTACGTGCCTTACATAGTCCCTGCTCTTCTTAAAGACCATCCCGCACCTCGGACAGCGGAAGTAGACCTCTCCATCCCTGTCCTCAATTTTTATGGCCCTGAGCATCGCCATCCCCTCCACCTCCGTTGGAGATTCGAGGATTGATTTTTAAGATTTTTCCCGGACATGGCGTATCAAGAGTTGGTGCTGTTTTGTTTGATGCTTTACTGAAGTTTTTGCACCCTCAGGGAAAACCCCCTGAAGGGTCAACCGCATAACTCAACCATCACTAATTTCAGACGCGCCCTCCCGGACATGCCACATCCCTATTGAGGTCAATGTGTCTCCGTCACAATATCAGACCCAGATTCTGTTACCCTTGACCTTGAGGTATCCAAGGGTCTGCAGCTCCTTGAGGAAGTCCTCTATGGCCTCTTCATCAAAATAAAGGTTTATCTTTTCCCTCCTGCCTTCAACGACGATCGGCTCCCTCGAAAGCAGCGCTTCAATTAGCTCGTTCTTCTTTCTCTTCTCCTCCGCCAGTTCAAGTATCACATCAGCCAGCACCGACTTGGCTATTCCAACAAAAAGGGCATCTACAAGGGATTCCTCGGTTACGTAGCCCTCCGCGATATCCACAGCCTTCTGTATGAGCTCCTTTTCAATTTCCATCACTTCAACGTAGTAGTGCTTCATCAGCGTGAATTCGGCCACGAGCCCTGCATTGGCTTCCCTCTCGAACTCCTCCAGGTCATCTATATCCTCCAAGGAAAACCTGAGCTCAAGAACCAGCTCATCAAGTTCCGGCTTTTTAATGAGCCTGAGCTTTTCCCCGTTTTCGATGTATCCTCCTTCAATGAGCGCCGTTAGAACTACAAGCCTGTTGATATCGGCCTCATCAAACAGGTCTTCCACTTCCCTCTCCTCCCCGGGCTCCCACCCTGAGAGAATTGCATCGAAAGCCTGACGCACCTCCTCAAGCTTATCCCAGATGAAGGGGTATCTCTCCGCCGTTTCGATGAGTTCATAATAGCGTTCCCTGATGACCAGAAAATGCTGCACCTCCCACTCCACTTCCTCCTTTGTTTTGTTCATTATGCCCGCCCTGCTCAGCTCCCTTGAAAGCTCTATCATATCCTCCCTGGTAAGCACTTCAAATCTCATATCCTCACCATAAGAAGAGAGGAGAAAGTTGTTATAAACCTTGGTTCTCATCAGATGTTGAGAGTTGCTTTTGAGGGAATTTACTTTTGAGAGAGTGCTCGCATGAAAACATTCAAGACAAACAAAATGAACAACTCAAAACATGATGGAAATAGGTCTGACCTCCTCCCCCCCTAAAGGACGAGGATTCCAACGAATTAACCCCTCGCCATTGGCAGGGAGGTTTGAGGGGTTCTCATCAGAGAACCCGTTAAAACGGGTTCTCCGAACCCCTCCGGCCCGGTCTCAGGCCAATTACCCCTACCCGCCAGAGCAGGCAGGCTCGGGGTTATAGTTTTAACCTTCCTCAAAATGTTGAACGCTCCAACCAAATCAGCGTTCATTACGACACCCTCCCTGCGGCACTTGAATAAACCTCTAAAGATTCTACCACTCGAATGCCGCTGGCCGCAGAGAGGGCAAAGCTTAGACGTGAAAGCCTCATCAACAACCTCAACCAGAATACCATACTCCTCCGCAACTTCCTTGAGGCGTTTAATAACGTAATTAAACCGCCAGACGTGGGAGAGAATGAAATTCTGCGTTCTCCCCTTATCAGAGTTCCTTGCAATGCCTTTAGGGTAACCAACGACAATCTTAGAAACACCAAGCTCGTAAAGCCTTCTAACAGTCTGTCTAACCGCCGTATTAATGTAATGTTTTGCTTGAAGTTTGGCCTTCTCATGCATTCCCTTAAGCTTCCTGCTAGTTTTAGCTCCCGATTTGTTGAGTTTGGACTGGTAGTTGGCAATTTTCTTCTTCCAGTAAAAGTCGATGCTCTTTAACGGTCTTCCGTTCACGAGGAAGCTTTCTCCTCTTTCCACGTAAACGGCCATTAAGTTATTCACTCCCAAGTCAATTCCTGCCGAAAGGCTTCCTTTTGGAGTTCTCGGGAGTTTAACCCATTCCTCGCCTTCAAGTTTTTCCTCGACCGTGAAGCTTAGATGAGCATACCACTTCCGCTTTACCCCGTCATAAGTGATTTCTAACCGCCCCTGCCTGCCCTTCAGGTGAATTCTCCCCTTGAACTGGATTTTGAGCCTGCCGAATTTTCCGAGCCTTCTCAATTCGAGGACGTTTCCATTAATCCGATACTGATCGTTCCTGATTGGGATTACGAAGAGTTTCCGCCCGTTATTCTCCCTGATGAACTTTGGCGGTTTTGGCTTGAACCATTCGGGCAGTTCGCCATTCTTTTTCTTTTTGTTGAGGGA
>JALSON010000062.1 GCA_026986455.1 Thermococcaceae archaeon
CAGTCCGGGAGCAGATTTCGGGAATGGCCTCGTCATATCTCAACGTTACCATGGATTACTTCACGAACCCGGTTTCCCTGCTGTTTACGGGGAAGAACGGGATGCCACTTCACGGAAGATACGTCTTTGATATAGTGGTTTATTCCCTCACCAACTCCACACCCCCAACGCCGGAAGTTCGTGTTATAGGCAGCTGCTTCGGACTGATGGGAACCGATTCGAGGGGCAGAGACCTCTGGATAGGCTTCATGTGGTCAATGAGAACCACCCTTCTGATAACATTCCTAGCCGCAGGGCTGCTCTTCCTCTTTGTGATGTTCTTCGGCATCGTATCCGGCTATTACGGCAATTCCGCAGGTAAAGCCGTGGACTTCCTGAACAAGGTTCTCCTTGCCATACCCCTCCTGCCGGCCTCTCTGGCTCTGATTTTTCTTTTCTCAAAGCAGGCGTCCGGCCTGGGAATGAGCATCTCAACGTCCTCTCTGGCCCTGATCCTTGCGTCCCTTTTCTGGGGCAGGGATGCCAGGAGCCTGAAGATGATAGTCCTCCAGGAGCTCTCGCAGGAGTACATAGAGGCTGCGAAAAGCTTAGGTGCCGGTGACCGCCACATCATAACGAGGCACATCATCCCGAGGGCCGTTGTTGTCGCCACCTCGTACATCTCCCTTGCAATTCCGCGCCTCATAGTCTTCATAACATTCATCGGGTTCTTTGGCATGATTCCCGGGATAAACTGGGGCTCGTACATGGCGGATGCGTATGTTCAGGGAGCGTTCATAAGCGGAGCCTGGTGGTGGATTCTGCCACCGGGAGTTGCGATAGCCATCCTAGCTCTGGCATTCGTCCTCATAAGCAGGGGGGTTGAGGAGAGATTTGCCCTCAGGCAGAAGCTGTAGGCCGGGCTAAGCTCAAGAAAATTGAACAGAGACTATGAAATACAAATACGGAATACAAACAAAAAATAAACCAGCAAAAACCATAAATACTTCCTGAGCGTTTTTCAATTTAGCGGTGAAAATCAGTGATAAAACTGGTGCCGAGCGTTGCCTACCTCAGGGTTCAGAAGCAGTTCTTTGTGGGTTACTCCATGGCACTTGCCGGCTGGATCGGTGAATACTATCTGACCTACTCTTCCTATCCCAGACCCGGATTCATGAACCGTGCCCTGAGGAAGCTCGGCTTCCGGCTTGTGGGGGAGGACAGGGAGGAAAACCTGACCCAGTTCTTTTCATCAAAGCACGTCGGGATTACGGTGAGCTATGAGCCGTACAGCGATTCGATGTTCCTCCAGCTCTATCCCCTCAGGAGGAGGATAGGCGCCGGGATTACGGTAAGGGCCCAGAACATTGAGTTCTACAATCAGTTCGTCGTTTCAATAGAGCCGGCCCAGAGGCTGCCGCACGGAATCAGGAGCCTCGGGATAAATCCCCTTCTGGTTGAGGATGAAGTCCCGGTCTCGACCCCCTACTGGGGTATGGTGCATGAGGACTGGGAGAACGAGCTGAAGCTTCTTGTAATGCTCGATGAGGTCTTTTCGAGGTTTGAAGCCGAGGAGTACCGCTGTCCCATCTGTTTTGCCCCTCTGAGAAGGGAGGGGAGCGTTCTTAAGTGCGACAGGTGCGGCTTTATTTACGCCGCTGAAAGCGACTTCGAGAGCGTCATGAGCGAGTTCTCCATTGGTGAGAGTGAGGAGTTTGTTTTCTGAGCTGGCCCGATAACTTTTATAAGGCGGGGAGGCTCCATACTATCGGGCAGCCCCGTGGTGTAGCGGCCAAGCATGCGGGACTTTGGATCCCGCGACCCGGGTTCGAATCCCGGCGGGGCTACCAGACATTCCCGCAATTTCTCTAAAAAAGCTCCCATTGCCCTGCTGGACAATTCCATGGGTAATTCAATGTTTTCGAGCGAATACGGCTCTTCCAGCCCTTCTTCGTGGAGGGTCGCAAGACCAAACTCATGTCCCGCGACCCACCCCCTACGTTCGAATTCAAAACCTCCCCTATGCAACATAGCCCTCATCACGGGACGTTTTAACGTCCTACGGCCGATTACGGCCAAATAGCAGGTAGGATTAACAAGTTAAAAACATATTGTAAATTCCCTCTCAAAGGCCAGATAAGTTCGAGTTTCTGGTGGGTCACAGGACCTGCAGAACAAGTGGATCGCATCTCATCACAATAGACAGGAGCTCTAAAAAATAAAAGTGGAGATTGGGAGTTAATGTTGTAGATAACAGTCAGCAGTTGAGAAGGTTTTGACGACCACGAATATTGATGTGGTGTTGTAGTACACGTTAATGTCATCCCCCAGATAACTATCCAACACAGCACCCACTAAGGATGCATCGCTTATTTTGCCTCGTCTGATGAGTTCGTTTTCAATAAATCGAATGATTGCCTGCTTTGCATAAGAATCCATTACCTTTGAGAAACGCCGCCACCTTAGGAGCCTTTCCAGCTCCTCATTGCTGCAGTTGCTTATGCAGACTTGCCCCCTTGGAATATGGTATTCGAAACATACAAAATACTCGACACAGCCCGATGCCATTGTAGGTCCCTCCGAAGGAAAATGGTGAACATTTCAATATTGAATGTGGCTAAGCGCAACAACTAGAAACTAAGACATTACAAGTTTTTTCGTTTCATTAATTGAAATGTGCCACAAAACTATGCGAGCACCACAAAGACTTCATCAAAATCGGCAGGACATACAAAGATAACAAAAGCTTTTTCGTGAATTCACCCACCAACTAGACTTAAATTCTGAAAAAATCAATGTATTTGATTTCTTTAACAAGATTCTCTGATGAAATCCGTTTTTAATAAAGGGGTCATTAATCAGCCGTGGCTCCATGAAATCTAGTTAGGACTCAAAACGAGACACATAAATCGAATCCACAAAAGAAAAATTGGTCCACTTAAAGCTCCCAACACTCCCAAATCGTGAAAACCCAATAATAAATCCTAAGTAGTTTATTTGAAATTTCAATTGATTCAACAGCTTCAATATTAGCATTCTCCAAGTGCCATCTGGTGGGAATATTGAGTGAGGAATATCTGTTGTATGTCAAACTAAAAGAAGCAGAGGCCTTAGAGAAGTCAAAAATCTTTGCAGTAGGTGCCCTTGCCTCAAATGACCTCGCAGAGAAACACCAAAAAGAAGTAGAGATGTCCTTCTGGATGGGAAAGGCCGTTGCGTATGCCGAGATGAAGATGTTTCTGGAAGATCACTCTGGGATAAAAGAACAAATCAAACAGCTTCTCGAAATGGTTGCAGGAGATCTAATAATGGATCACAATCTCTCCAAACTAAAAGCAGAACTTGACGCTCAAGACTACCCTGTAGGAGACACTTTTGAGGACGGGGTAAATGCCATGAAGAACAAACTACTTGAAATCCTAAAGTGTCGAGAAGACATTGTTATTTTGGAGTCTTAGTGCTTCTCTATTTGCATTTTTATCGGAACGTTTATTTCACCGCTCTCGAAAGGAGTTTTAGTGATCCTCAGAAGATATTGACTCTGCATAACCAACCGCGACAACTGGGGGTTGTTAAAAAGAAGAACATTTAGGGAGTGGCTAAGAGGCACAAGAACTTCAAGCCGCTTATTCTAAAGATGAAGTTCACCAACAACAAGAAGTGGAGCAGGCATTTGATTGGCAAAGCAATGGGGGAAATACTAGAGGAGGCTACAGACTGATTGAAGGCCTGCTCTAAAGCCCGCTCTTCCGCAGAATTTCCCTGTACTCCCTTTCCTTTATGTATCTTCCCGATACTGCGATGAACCTTGGCGGCTTGACGGGCCTCGGGTACTTTCTGATGTTCTTCAGCTTGAGAACCATCCAAGGCCTTGGCCTCCTCCCCCGGGAATGCCACTTGGCTCTTTCGCGATCGTACTCCCTAAGCTCCTTTGGAGTGAGGAAAAGCTCTTTCTCATACTTCTTGAGTATCTCCCCAACGTTCGCCAGAAACTCGACGCTTTCAACCTCAGCCTCCCCGAGCCATGCCTGCCCCTCCCTGGACGCGTAGAAGACGACCTTCATGCCAGGCTTCACCCTCAGCGTAGAGGGCTTAACAAAGACAGTCTTGCCCTCATTGAGTATCCTCTCAAGGAACCATCTTGGAACGGGGAACGTAACACCAACAACTTTTTCCTCCATCGTTCTCACCACTCAATGTTTCAGGTTAAAGATTAAATAATGTTCGGAAAAGCAAAATCCTAACTTCCTTTCTCCGTGGGGACTAAGAGTAGCCCTGCAACTATGTGTGGTTTAACTCCTTCCATCCTGCGCTTTCTAATTTCCTCTTTGACCGTCTTACGGCGTGCCGCTATCCCGAAGCGCTCGACGAGATTCCAACAGAGCTCTTCTACCTTGTCTCTTGAAGTATTCTTCTTCACGTTG
>JALSON010000063.1 GCA_026986455.1 Thermococcaceae archaeon
CGCATCAATGACCGCCGCATACCTCGTGACGCCCTCACTGTTACAGTTATTTTATGGAAAGGAGATAGGAGGTGGTGAGGAATGAAAAAGCTCACGGGAATTTTTATCGGATTGCTGCTCCTCTTAAGTTTGGTGAGCCATGCAAACGCTGCTGATAACGTCCTCCTTTTTGAGGGCTACATTGACAGGGGCGACGCCATCCTCGTGGGGCCCCTCGTGATTTCCCTGGTGGACACCCAGAGGGACTACCTTCACGACGAGTACTACGCCTTCATTGCCATCGTTAAGGACGGAAAGGTTCTCAACGCTGAATACAAAACGATATATGTGCCCAATCCGGATAAAATGCAGCAGCTTCTCTCGGATCCAGTATTCCTGATGGCGATGGCGGATACACTGGGCTACAATCTGAGCAGATGCACCCAGTATGAGAACAACACCCTTGAATTCCTGAACTGCGTGTCATCAACGCAGGCCGCTTTTTACCAGTGGCTCCAGAACGCACCCCCCGAGGAGCTCGGGGAGGCTGTCATGAAGACGATAGAGGAGCATCCGAGGCTCGGCATCAGCAAGCAGGATGTGTTGATGCCCATCACGTATCCGAATCTAACCCCCGTAAGGGAAAACGAGACAATAAGGGTAAATGTGGATGACCAGATTGTTGAGCTGACGGTGCTTCAGATTTATCCAAACGGGGCAAAAATCAGCATAAGCGGGCCTGTGGCATGGAGGGCTTCGACGGCTCCGGCACTGATAACGAGCAACGTTACCGTCCCGGAAACTGTGAACCCTGGGGATACGGTCACGATAAAGGTGCATCTTAAAAATGAGGGGGCATTAAAAGCACGCTACATAAACGTCTTTGTATCTCCGGCGCCCCTAACCGTTAATCAGAGCAGCTCAGTAGGAACTGCGCTCTCCCAGCTTCTGAGCCAGAGCGGAATTTCGCAGGGTGTGTGGTATCCTGAGGGCAGTGCGATTCAGTACGTGGAGTATCTCGATGGAAAGGAAGGGAAGACCCTCGAATTCAAAATCCGGGTGAATGAAAACGCCCAGCCCGGGATTTACCCGCTCTACGTTAGCATTGTGTATTTTGCCCCTGTGGGCATCTCAGGGGAGATACGGATGATTCAGAGCTTCAACTACGTCGGGATAACCGTCGCCCGGGAGAACGATGCAACCTTCGTTGTGAAGGATGTGGAGAAGCCGGGGGTTGTGCACCCCGGAGACGACTTCAATCTTTCGCTAACCCTTGAGAATTCAGGGGGAGAGGTTGCGAAGGACGTTCTGGTTCAGATTCAGCCATCTCTGGAAGCTCCGAACGACCTCAGCGCCGAAGAGCTGAAGAACCTCGGGGGGACCGTTAAATCCCCGATACTTGTGGAGAGCGGCTCCAGCGAAGTGTATTTTCCGTTAGTAAATCCGCATACCTCTGAAAAGGTTACATTCAACCTCCATGTGAGTGAGGACGCAAAAACGGGGAGCTATCCCGTGAAGGTGAGGGTGACATATTACAGCGGGGATGCGAAGGATGGGAAGGAGCAGACTTTTGTACTTTCCATTAAGGTTGTGGAGAGAAGGGAGGGCTTCATAGAGGTCGAAAGGGTGGATATAATTCCGAAAAAGATAAGCCCCGGAGACAGCTTTACTGCAAAATTTGTGATAAGGAATGTGGGGGAGGAGCCCGTAAAAGCACTCAGCTTCAAGATACTCTCCTACAAGGTTCCGGTTCAGGGGGAGGTCAAGAAGGTTGATCTGTCTGCCCTCTCGCAGCTTCCGATACAGGGGAGCAGTCAGCTTGCCCAGAATCTCCAGACTGCCCTCAACCAGATCATGCAGGAGCTGGCGAAGCAGAATGTGGATGCATTTCTTCCCGTCGGGGAGGATAACGTCAGGTATCTGGGAGAACTGGAGCCCGGACAGAACGCCACCCTTGAATTCCGCATTAGGGCAAACAGCCAGCTTGAAACAGGGATATACCCCCTGAGGATTGAAATCAGCTATCTCACCTCACCGGATGACCGTCAGGTTGATGACGAAAGGCTCGTGGGGATAGACGTTACAGGAAAGGAAAAGCTCATAATTTCCAAGATTTCAACGTCTCCTGAGAGGGTTCTCCCGGGAACGAGCAACGTTGAGGTGAGCCTTGAGGTTGAAAACATAGGGACGGGCGTTGCTCAGATGGTGCTGCTCAGGCCCCTGCCGGAGTATCCCTTCAAGCTCAGCGGAACCAGCGAGCAGATAATCAACCTCGGCAGTCTGGGGAAGGGGGAGTCTGCAAGGGCCAGCTTCAGGGTGGACGTTGCTGGCAATGCGACGAGCGGGAGATATGAGCTCCCTGTGGAACTAACCTATACCGATGGCGTTGGAAATGAGATGAGGACAAACCTGAGCGTTCCGATAATAGTCTCCTCCAAGCCGGATATCCGGATAGTGCGCGTCAGTTTTTCCCCCGAGCCCCTCCAGGGGCAGGACATAAAGGTCTACCTAACCCTCAAGAACACCGGCGGCGAGAAAGCGGAGAGCGTCATAGTTGAGGGTGTCATAAAGGCAAGCCAGCCCTTCACACTGACGAAGAGAACTGACTATGTTGGAACCCTTGAGCCCGAGAAGGAGGGACAGGGTGTTATAGAGATGAGCATAGACAGCGATGCCATACCCAAGGACTACAGGGTTATTGTGCGCATAAGGGCGGTAGGCGATAAGGCCCAGGGGGATGACAACGTCTATGTTTTCGAGCGCACCATTGACATACCCGTGAAGGAGAACACAAGAACGAAGACCAACCTGAAGCTGCTCGGAGTCATCGTGGGCATTATAACGGTTATTGCGGTGCTCTACACCTACAGAAAGAGGACATGAGTTTCGAAATCTTTAAACACATCAAAGACCAAATTAAAGACAGAGGTGGTAACATGGCTCTGAAATACGTGGCAGCTTTCATAGTGATTGTCCTCCTGGCTTACTTCGGATACGTGGGCTACACCGTCATGACGCTCCAGCCTCAGGGGCGGGCGGAGTGGGGGTATGTGGATGAGAACACCACCGAGGTGTGGATTACGGTCGACCTCGGGAAGCCCCTTCTGGTTCCCCTCAGCGTGGAAAAGCTGGATGCGAGCCTTGAGGGCATAAAGTTCATCCGGGTTGAGCGCTTTGATTACAGCGCCACGGGAAAAACCGCGAAGATGGCTGTTGCCATAGACAACAAAAAGCTGATTAAAGCCCTCGTGGAGTATCTGAACCGCGGGAGTAGGGGTGAGATAACACTCGATTTCAGGGGAAAGGTTCTGGGGTTTATCCCGCTCAGCTATTCGCTGAAGAAACCCGTTGATGTCGATCCCCTGAGCTATATAAACCTGACAGCAAAGAGCGAGGATATCGGCCCGCTCAAGACCCCGGAAGTCCTTGGAAGCAGAAATGAATGGGGTGGTGTCGAGGGGAACACCGCGATTATCTACACCTACCTGAAGCTCTACAACCCCAACCCGATTCCGCTTCCCGTGACAGGCCTCTCCGCCAGGATTTACATGGACGGAATAACCCTCGGGGAGGGAAAAATAGCGAAGACAGTTGTCATCCCCGCCAAGGGCTACGGAACGGCAAAAATCAGGCTCACCGTAAATCTGGACTCCCTGCCGGAGGTCTGGGTGAGGCATATAAAGCAGGGCGAGGTTAGCACGCTCAGGGCAGACCTCTACCTTGACATAAGCGTCGGCGGCTTCAGATACAC
>JALSON010000064.1 GCA_026986455.1 Thermococcaceae archaeon
GAAGAAGTTCAAACGCTCCAGCCTCGGACGGGGAAAGCAGAGGCTTGAGATATGGGTTGAGGACTGAGATTAGAATATGATGGCATCCCCTCTCTTCTCGTCCTTTATCCCTTCCTCGCTGCTGTATGAAAGGTCAACGCCTATGACCCCAAACCTTGAGTAGAGGTCTTCATTGAAAAGTTTATGTTTTTCAAAATTTTTTCATTAATCACTATAATCCCTCGCAGATTTCAGCTTTGCAGGAAAACCACCAAAAGTTTTTTAGTGAGTAAAGGTTATTAATAGCAGGGGATTGCCATGCAGGGAAATTCAGCGGCAACGCTGGCCGATTACCTGAGGGGTATAAGACCTGGTGAGGACATCGTTATAGAATACACGCCATATGAACCCGCCCATCTGCTCCTCCACAGGCTTCTGGAGTGTCTGGAGGAAATTGGGCAGCCATTTGTGATAGTGGACGAACTTGACCACCTCCACATCTTCCGAACACATCTGAAGCTCTCCGGCCTCAGCACGGCTCTAATCGACAGTGCCCGGGTAATAAAAATGGGAGGAGCTCTGAGCACCGGCAGGGTCGTGGGGAGGATAGACCTGAGCAAGGAGCTTCCGATAAGAAAGAAGACCTATGAAGAGGTCGTTAAAAGAATGGGGGATAGGTACACCATCAGGATTGTTCTGGGATTCGATAAGGTGCTGGCAATGAACGAGAACAGCCCGAAGGAGCTTGAAAGGCTCTTCAGATATATGATACGGCCCCACATGGGAGATGAAAGCAGGAGCACTTTGTACTTCATAAACACATCCCTACTCAGCACCAGAACGCTGATGGAGCTCAGGGAGCACGCGAGCAGGATACTTCAGTTTGAGCTCAGGGAAAAAAGAATGATTCTGAAGGTCGTTAAGTCAATAGACTTTTCAGAATACGGGATGGAGCTGGACATAGCGGGCTGATTTAAGATTTTATAGCTTTATGGTTTTTCAAACACATAAAAGAACCTCTCAAGACTCTTGTGCACCCTCTGGTGGTACTTCCCGACCAGCCTGAAGCCGATTTTCCCGGCCTCTCTCTCACCATCGAAATCTGCCGGGAACGCTATGACCAGCCTGCCGCCCTCCCGAAGGACGTTATACATGCTCCTTAGGGCCTTCCTGTATAGCTCATCCCTCTTCCTTCCAGCCAGCGTCGCCGAGGTTCCATAGGGCGGGTCGGTTGCTATTGCCTCAAACCTCTTTTCCGGGAAAATCTCCTCAAGCCCTGTCGCATCCCCCTGCCTGAGGACGTAGTCTTTAACACCGTAGTGTCTGAGGTTCATCTCCGCCCCTTCCACCATCTCAGGCCTTATATCCACGCCGTACACCTTCAGGCCGAGCAAACCCGCCTCCATCAGAATCCCGCCGGCACCCATGAAGGGGTCGAGCAGCTCACGGGTTGCCTTCGTGAGGTTCACCATCGCCCTTGAAATCCTCGGGTGCAGTGAGATGGGTCTGAAGAACGGTCTGTGGTGGGCCTTTCTCCTCTCGAAGTCCTTCGGGTCAAAGAATCTGAACCTTATCCCGGCGTGGAGCCTTTCGCCGCAGTAGACCCTGACCAGCGTATCGGGCCCTGAGAGGTTGACCCTGAAACCCTGTGCGTGTATAACTGCCCCGAGTTTCCTTGGAAGGTCGAGAACATCAAAGCGGCAGTTGGCCATGGTCTCTGTATCGGCCTTGAATGTCCCCCTGATCGGCCACCTGACTTTTCCGGCCTTCTCAAGGAGCTCAGGGATAGAACCGGCTTCGATGATCAGCATACCGTATTCATGGGCCAGTCCGAGTCTGCTGAGAAAGGGGAGGGCAGCTTCGTCGGCTCTGGCGGTCAGAAGAAGATAATCCCTTCCTGTTATCTCCCCTCCCGCAAGCTCCAGCATGGCCTTCACTTCGTCAATGGCCATCTCCGGAAGGTTCCCAAGTATTTCAATGTAAATGTGCGGCATGATGGTAGTTTGGAGCCCGGATTAAAAACCTTGCCCATGCCCTTTGATATTTTCGCCGGGTTACCTGCTTCCAGCCCTCGTTAAGCTCATCCAGATATCATGTTCCTCCAAGCTCGGGTATCACGCTCAAAAACAGCAGAACCCCACCGAAGTAGAGGAAGTCGCTGAGAAGATTGAGCGAGAGGAGATATGCAGCCATGGCCAGAAATCCAAAAACAGCCGAGAGGTAGAATATCTCCCTGTATGGCCAGTGGAAGAGTCTGAGCGTCTGAGAGGCCCGGAAGGGCATGAGGGTCATCACCATCAGGACACCCAGCTGGAAATTCCCGGTGTCCCTTGTTATAAGCACGAATATAGCTGTTAATGCAAACACTCCCATGATATATTTCCATTCAGCGTGTTTTTTCAAATTTATCGCCATAAACTTCTCGACGACCCAAAATAACAGTAATGCTGCAAGAAACTCCAGAAATTCCATAGATGCACCCGTAGGTATCTCTATGATGGGTGCGGTTAAAAATAGAATCCCGATTATAAGGGATGCTTTATTTCCATGAAGGAGGGCAAACTTCTTGGATAAGAATCCGATTATCATAGTTAGACCGATTATCCCTTCGGTGATTTCTTCAATTATTATGCACGCCATCCGAGCCACCCCCTGAGGTTGAGCAGCGTGGTCATTGCCCCAAAGAGCCAGAGAAGGAGGGAGGCGTAGTACACCAGCAGGAGCACGTATCCGGCGCAGGGAGAGAGAACATGACGGAACTCACCCAGCCAGCCGTAGGCCACGAGAAGCCATGAGGCCGTGTTCAGTGTAAATCGGGTGTGGTGGCTCTTCATCCTGACGGACATCAGGGTTCCCATCAGTATCAGAAGGGAGAGGAGAACAAAACTTCTCAGAACGCTTATGAGGCCGAGCCCTCCGCTTAAATATGCCGCCGCTGGTGAGGTGAGAATCAGCGCTCCCTTAATGGCAAGGGTGCGCGGGGATGTTACGGGAACGTTCCGGAGAATTGGTAACGTCATTATAACAGCCCCTGCGATTATAGCAAGTAAAGGAGGTATCTCCCCGGAGACATGGAAATCCGTTGTTGAGAATCCCGCCGCTATGAGCACCGCCCCCGCAAGCTGGAGCAGCAGTATGCGCTTCCACCTTTTTGAGAAACCAGAGAGCATGAAGAACGTCAGGCCTGTAAATACTACTGCTGTCATCGCCACAGCTCCTATGAGGGCCCTTACAAGGAGATACTCATTCAAGGGGCTCACCTATTCTGACTTCACCGTTGGATATATCAAGCCTGTAGAATCCGGTTCCGCCGAGGGGAGATTTCTTTATCCTGATTCCCCTCGTAACCCTGAATCCCTCTATGACCTCAAGGATGTCAATTATGTGTGAGGCATAGTTCTCAAACATCGCCAGCGTCCTCTCATCCACGAGCCTCTTGTCAATCAGAACCATCATCACAGCTTTCTTCTCCCGGACAATCTCCACCAGCTCGGCAAAGAGCTTGAAGACAACCTCAGGAGGATGGAAGACGAGGATTGGATGCAGGATGAAAAACGCCACACAGGAGCCTTTGAGCATCTTCCGGAATGTGAAGGATATCTGGTACAGCTCCTGCTGATGCACCTCCCTGCCGAGCACTATGAGATATATTTCGCCCGGCCCGAACTTCTTTTCAAACTCCTCATTGAGCTTGGGGGTGACGAATGCGACCGCATTTCCCCTGTTGGCGAGCAGCATGCTCGTCGCTATCTCCTCACCTAAGGTGCCGACCGTCTCTATGAGGATTGTGCTTCCGGGCTCAATGTCTCCCAGCAGAATGTCAAGCTTCTCTATCCCCGTCCTCATACACATCACTCAATGAAGAGGTTTTCCGTGTGATACACCTCAATGCCCCTCTCGGTTATCCTGTAAGGTCTGATGTGCTCATCGAAGGGGCTCCCCCTGAATTTCTTTACAAGGATTCCCCTGAGTATCTTTCCCCCGGCTTCAATGGTTCTCAGCTCTATGACCCCGCTCGTGAGGTATTCCTCGATGTCGCTCGTGCGCAGGTCAGAGGTTATAACAACCGTCGCACCGAGCTTTGAGAGCGATTTCAGGAACCCTATAAACGTCTTTCTGTATTCGAGCTCGTTCTTTACCGTTAGCTTGAGCATCGTCAGCGGGTCAATGGCCACCCGCAGGTACCTCTCAAGTTCAACCTTCTCCTGAATTGCACCCGTTAGCCTTTCAAAGCTTTCTCCGAATTCCTCATAGAAGGCTCCAGCGAAGAGGTGCTTCCTCTCGGTTACGGGGGTTGCGTCTATCCCGTGGAACTTGGGATTTCTGAGATCAAAACCAAGCTTCGCCATATCCTCCTTGAGGGTTTCAAGGGGCTCCTCAAGGGTTACATAGAGGACGTTTTC
>JALSON010000065.1 GCA_026986455.1 Thermococcaceae archaeon
TGGTATTTTTTCATCCGTCAGAACGGCCTTCATTCAAACCACCTCCTGTTTTTGATCTCCAAAAAGTCCCAAAAATGAGGGAATAAGAGGAATCGTGTATCTCCCAGGATAACAGGGGAAAAGCGGGACTTACACCTCAGGACGCCAAAAACAAACCCCCCTAATCACTCCAAAAACAATCCCACCCTAGAATCTCAGAAGTAACCGGGAATTCAGGAAAAGGTTCT
Source organism: Thermococcaceae archaeon (assembly GCA_026986455.1). GTDB lineage: Archaea > Methanobacteriota_B > Thermococci > Thermococcales > Thermococcaceae > Thermococcus. The sequence continues at coordinate 228 of JALSON010000065.1, forward strand.
TCAGAGCCAAAAACACTCACTCCTGAACATCATGGCGCATCAATGCTTAGGGAACTTCGCGGTTTAAGTAGTTTTTGCTCCTCCATTTGGAGAAATGACAAATGCAGCCAGCATTGATGTGTTAAATAAGAAGGGAGGAGGGGGTGGGATTGAGCCCATCACGCGCTCGAATACCCACAGGATAAAGAACAGAAAAACTTAAATATTTTTTGACGCAGCACATGGAATAATGCCAAAAATTCCATACAATTCCCCGTGATTTTTGTCATTTGTCCAGGCTATGCGATTTCGGTCTGTTCGTATATGCTCCTTCCCTGTTTGTGCCTCACCAGAAGCCCGTAAAAGAACTCCTTCATGTCCCGACCCATATTGTCATCAAGGAGGAGATCAGCTTTTCCCCGGTACTCCCTCTCGGCTTCCGCTATCAGCATGCCGATTGATGGCAGGAGGTGCTCCATCAGAGCCCTCATAAGTTCGGGATATGCCTCTTCATCGAACTCCTCATCCGCCTCGATGCCTATGTAGATCACAAAACCCTTCATCTGAACGGAAAGAACGAACTGCTGCCCATCCAGCTCGAAAAAGGAGAAATTATGGGTATCTTTATCAACGCGTGCGATTAAAACTCCCTTTATTGATAGGGTGACAGCTTCATCATCAATCTGAAAGATGAGATCCTTTGCGAATTCCCTCTGAGTCAGGGCATAAAGGTTTATCATGGGCCTCCCCACACACATTTAGGGCGAGGTGCTTTAAATCTTATCCGTCCCGATTCTGGTTCCAGCAGCCGGGATTCTCAGGGAATACTACTTGAAGGTTGACCGCATAAATTTAACACACATAACTAGCCTTAGACCCTCCCCCAACAGCCATAAAAGTTAAAAGCCACCGGCTCCAAATTTACGCCTTGGTGATGTATGATGCGGATGGTGGGATTCCTGGCTGCAGTTCTCGTGCTGTTTTCATTCACCATGCCGTGGTTTCAGGTGACCAAGTGGTACGGCACCGAGCAGGTTACGATGATAGACATTGCAAAAGAGCTTTACAACAACATGGATCAGATAAAGGAGACGATAAAGGAGCTTAACACCGAGACCCCGAGCACGAATCTGATTCTCTTCATGTCGTATGTCGTCGGGGTTTCCTTAATCCTTCTGGGAGCACTCTTCGGTCTTACCGGGGGTAGAGGAGGGCATCTGCTGGGAATTGCGGGTATGCTTCTCTTCACATATCCCATCTGGGCCACCACAGGAGAGAAAATCCTGGATATGATTTCATACGGTTACATAGTCGGAGGAATAGGCTTTCTCGTTGGGCTTGTCGGGGGAGGTGCGTCAAAGAGTGGAAAATGAATTTGGATTTTTTACCCCTTTATCTCCGTAATTTCTCCGTTTCCGGGCGGCAGGACCGCCATTATGTCCTCCTCCCTCACTCTGTATCCCCACTTTTCAAAGATGTGCTTTATCCTCTTAACCAGTTCGCTCTTCTTCAGCCCTCCGGGTCTTATGACGATGTATCTGTTCGCATGGGCTTTGATGGCATCAACCGGGGCGCACACCACGAAGTCGTCGCCCTCATACGACACAATCCCGACAGCAAGCTTCAGCGGCAGCCCATGGAACCAGTTTCTTTTGCCGTAGACCATGAAGGCGCCTTTTCCCAGATACTCCCCGCTCGGTGTTTTCTTCGTCACCTGCTCCGGATACGTCCAGTATGCATCCTCTGAATAAACTCCCCTGCTCCACGCCTTTGACATTGAGACAGCGAACTGGCATGCTTCAAATATCGTCTTTTCTCCGGCCTTCCTTCCATCTTTAATGACGACGTGGGGAGCTCCGTAAACGTCGGCGTGACAGTACAGGTCGTTCTCGCTCATGTGCTTTTTGATGAGCATCTCATTTGTGCTGGCGTCTTTTCCCCCCAGGACAAGGAATCCCTCACTGCTGAGGAACCATCTGAACTTTTCGAACCATCTCTTCTTTCTCTTCTCAAGCCTCTTGACGTTCAGCTCCTTCTTCATCTCCTCTTCAATGAGCTCCTCAATTTCCCTGAGCTTTCTCTTTGTGTTTTCATGGGCGATCTTTGCCCCTTCAAGCTTGTGCCTCGCCTTCTTTGCCTTCTCGTAATAAAGCTCGGCGTTCTCACCCAGGCTCTTTTCAAGGTAGAGCTTCACCTTCCTGCCATCCAGCTCAAGGGTGATGGCCTTCTCTCTTGGGTCAACCGACTTTATGAGGAGTGCTATTCTGTTCCCCTCCTTCTTTCCCTCCTCTATGCGCTTCATGAATTCCTCAAAACCGAGCTTCTCGACGGCCCTCCTGAACTCTCCCAGCAGGCTATCAACAAAGGTGAAGTTTGCATAAATTAAATCCCCGATTTCCTGATTCTTCTTGGCTTCAATTTCGAAACCCCTCATCTGCTCCTCCTGTTTTCTCAGGGTTGCCAGTATCTGCTCCTTTTTCTGCTCCAGCTTTCGGGTTTTCTCCAGTTTTGCCTTTTCAACCGTTATCCTTCCGAAGTACTCATCCAGAGCCTCACTGAAGGTTTTGAAATAGCGCTTTTCATATCCCTCATACCATCTGAGCTCGATGGGCAGAACGTCGATCATCCTGCCGTTCTCGTAGACGATGTTGGGCTTCGGCTCCGCTGTAAAGACGGATTTCATGGTATCAAAGGTCAGCCGGAGCTCATCCTCGCTGAGCTCATCCGCTTTCCTGCTCTTTTCTATCCCGGCCCTCAGCAGGATTTCCTCGGCATAGAGGCCACCCATGCTCAGCTTTCTTGCGAGGGCCCTGACAATCTCAATGTGTGAGCCCCCCACAATCTCCCTGAAGCGCTCCCACTCAACCTCCACAGGGCTTTCTCTCGCTGGGGGCAGCCTGTACTCCGCCTTGGGAATCACGGCTCTGTCTTTAAATTCCTCATATCTGAGTGCTGCAAGAATCCTGTTTTCAGGATCAAGGAGGATTATGTTTCCTTTTTTGAAGAGCTCTGCCACGAGTGTGTAGTCCCCTATCCTTATCTTCACTATCCTGTCAAAATCATACTGCTCTATGGCATCGATGAATCCGCCGCTCAGATGCTTCCTCAGCAGCATCGTGAAAGATGACGGCATCTTTGGGGCCTCTTTAATGTATGTCGTGAGGTGGATCCTCTTCCCCGCCTCAAGGATCAAATCCTGCCTGCCCTCCTTCGTACGGAGCTTTATTCTTATCTCCCCTCCATCATGGTAAATTTTATCCACACGGGAACCTATCAGGCTTTGAAGCTCATCAACTATGTATTTGATATCAACGCTGCTCATTTCCTCCTTCATCCTCTCACCCAGTTTGAGTTATCGTCCGGGTTTAAAGGGTTGCCGGCGTCTTTTCATTGCTCTTTTCTGGACATCATGACAACAAAGGACAGAATAAGGTTAAATACCCGAACAGCACTAACACCCATGGTGATACACTATGAAAGGCTACTTCACCTTTGTCCTGCACACTCACATCCCCTACGTGAGAAAGCATGGAAAATGGCCCTTTGGGGAGGAGTGGCTCTATGAGGCAATGGCTGAAACGTACATCCCGCTGCTCATGGAGCTTGAGAAGCTCAGGGATAGGGGAATCAAATTCCAGCTCGTCATAGGAGTGACCCCGGTGCTGGCGGAACAGCTGACCGATGAATACATAAAATCGGAGTTCGAAAGATACATGGAGAGGAAACTAAGGGCAATGGAGGAGGACCTGAGGAGCGGCAGATATGATGAAAAAGCCGTGAGCTACATGCTCGAATATTTCAGGGACGTTTTTGAATACTGGAAGAGAATCGGAGGCGACATAATAGGAGAGCTCAGGAAGCTTCAGGATGGGGGATACATTGAGGTCATAACATCAGCGGCCACCCATGGTTACCTCCCCCTGCTTCTGAGGGATGAAGCCATTGATGCTCAGCTTGCGAACGGTGTTTTAACCTATGAGAAACATTTCGGCAGAAAGCCCCGCGGAATATGGCTTCCTGAGTGTGCCTACCGGCCGGAAGGAGAATGGGAGCTCCCCCACAACAGGATGGTTTACAGGAAGGGGCTGGAGAAGTTTCTGGAAAAATACGGGCTGGGGTTTTTCTTTGTAGAAAGCAATCTCATTGATGAGGGG
>JALSON010000066.1 GCA_026986455.1 Thermococcaceae archaeon
GTATAAATATGCTCAAAATAATTTTACTCCAATTCACAGCATTTTAGCTTTTTCTGATATCTTTTGAATGTCTTGAGGTAATTCATTGGAAACGGAACACTCTTAGAATCACCCCAATTTTCCGCTATTCTTCAGAACGTTCGAATGATAGTAAGGTTGGCACTTACTTTGTGAATTCAGGGCTTGAGCAAAGGTTTGTAGCTCGTTTTACTGGGTTGAAGTGAGCGGGTTTCGCTTCACGAGTACCTATAATCAGGGAGAACACGCTAAGATGCCCCTCAAATTGAGGGTTTACTTCCTCTGACGCTCTGCGGGCGTATCTTTGCAGTAATCCCTCAAAGAGTTCCCAATTCAAGCTAAATTTCCGCCAGCGCTCCTTGGGAAGCGAAGCTTCCCGAAGTGTTGAGGCGAAGTCTCAACATGCGAAGCAAGGGCTGAATGGGGGTGTGGGGGCGTTAGCCCCCCGGAGGTTTAGAAAGAAACGGGGTTCGTGGGGCGAAGCCCCATTCCGGGGGGTTTGAGAGTACAGAGAGATAAGGGGGCTCCGCCCCCTTGTCTTTCGTTGTGGCGGGCCCGGCGGGATTCGAACCCGCGACCTCCGGCTTAGAAGGCCGGCGCCCTATCCTGCTAGGCTACGGGCCCATCGGACTTTACTCTTCATGAGCCGTTTAAAAAAGTTGTGGTCTCTGTTAAACCTATCCTGTAGACGCTCCTCTCCGGGCGGGCGTGTCTAAAACTGATGTTTGTATGGCTGGGGGTAAACTTTTCAGAAGATGCACTCTAACGATGCAAAAATTCCAAGTATGCCACTACACCAACTCAACTTTTAGACACACCCTTCTCCGGGCAAAAATATAAATATCCGAAAAGCGTATTTCCTCTGATGCCGATGTTTTTCAAACCAGACGACGCTGAAACCAGAAGGGTAGAGCTTGTTGAAGAGCTCACGGAGTTAGTTGGCTCCCTTGAAGGGGGGAGCGTGTTCGGCATCATAACCACCGATGCCCTATCCCAGGCGATTCTCCAGTATTCGGCAATTGCAAACGCCCTGAATTCTGAAGTCCCGGCCTATTATCTGTCTCCAGCCAACAGCTTTTCCCTGAAGCTCCTTTCAAAGCTGACGGAGAAGAGGGATGTCCTTCTGGGCAGGATTTACAGCATGGATGATCTGCTGGGAGCATTGAAAAGGGTTGAGGAGGACTCTCTGGTTTTTGTCGCCGGCTTCTCCGTCCTCATGGACAGATCAGCCGAAGGGATGCTCGCATTAAGAAGGATTGTGGATGACAGAAATCTGATGCTGGTTCTCTCTCACAGCACGCTGGAGCTGAACGAGCTGGATTTAACCGGTGAGTTCAGGCGCCTGTTTATAATTCCGGGGCTCTTTGAGCTGCTGATGGTCATGAGGACAAACTCCTACCGCGGCCACTACAGGCTGAACCTGAGCATAATAAAAGCCCCTCCTGACTTCATAAGGAACATAGGAGAACACAGCATCCCGATAGACAGCAGAGCCAAGCTGTTTTTGGGATGATATGTCTTAATACAGCTTTATGTGGCCAAAGCCAAGGCCGTAGCGCATGTAAAGGGCGATTCCTAGGATCACGCCTGTCATGAGCAGAGCTGCATAATCCCTTCCCTTCATCTCAATCGTGTATAGAAATGTCCTCTCCTTTCTGGCTCCAAAAGCCCTGCTTTCGAGCGCAATGCTGAGCTCGTGGGCGGTTTTTATTGAGGCTATCAGGAGCGGCACGAGAACCGCGCTCATCTTCCGCATCCTCACCAGAATATTCCCCTTCTCCATCTCCCACCCTCTTGCCTTCTGGGCGTCCATTATGTTGAGGGCGAGCATGTACAGAGTCGGGATGTAGCGGAGGGCGATTGTCATCGTCAGTCCGTATTCGTAGGGCATTTTCAGTTTTATAAAGCCCAGAATAAGCTCCCTCTGGGTCGTTGTCATCAGCAGGGAGAAGGCGATGAGGCCGAAGGTCAGGAGCCTCAGACCGTAGGCGACCCCTATAAGCGCCCCCCTGTACCACGGGTCATATACAAAGGCCCACACAACAATTGTTATAATGAGAATCGGGAAGAGCGGCTTCAGAACCCTGTACTGCTCGCGGGGGGTTATTTTTCCCAGTGTATAAACGAGGAGAATCGTCAGGAAAAATAGGGGTATCAGAACCTCCGGAGAGTTGAACAGGAGGAGTATGATTACCGCTGAAGCGCTGCCTGCGAGCTTGACCCTCGGGTCGAGGCTGTGGAGCACGGAATCCCGCTCAACGTAGAAGTTATACATCATCTCGCAAGCCTCCCCACAAACTCCTCCACGGTTCTCACAAAGCCGGTTCCGATGGAGAAGCTTATCCTGAGCAGTTCCGGCCTGTCAAGACCGTAATCTCTCAGCTCAAGGGAAAAAAATTCATCAACCGGACCATCGAATATTTTCTTTCCTCCATGGAGGAGAACGACTCTCCGGGCAAGCTCCAGGACGAGGTCCATTTCATGTGTTATTAGGAGTATTCCGTGCCCCTCCCTGTGCAGGCTCCTGATGATATCCCTTACGCTCTCAGCGCTTTTTTCATCCAGGCCTGTTGTTGGCTCATCGAGAACGAGATATTTCGGCTTCATTGAAAGGACACAGGCTATTGCCAGCCTCTGCTTCTCCCCGCCGCTGAGCGAGTAGGGGGTTCTGTTCTCGTATCCCTCCAGATTGACCTTTTCGAGAGCCCACCTCACGCGCTCCTCTACCTCCTCCCCGCTGAGTCCCAGGTTCCTTGGCCCGAATGCAACCTCACCGAAAACGCTCTCCGCAAAGAACATATGCTCGGGATTCTGGAAGACGTAACCCACAATGCGGGAAAGCTCGGCCACGCTGTGCTCCTTCGTGTTCAGGCCATCAACTATCACCTCGCCCTTCGTGGGCTTTAGCAGACCGTTAAGATGCTTTGCGAGGGTCGTTTTTCCGCTCCCGTTGGGGCCCACTAATGCAACGATCTCGTTTCCCATATCAAAATCTATTCCCCTGAGCGCCTCCTTCCCGCCCTCATAGATGTGCCACAGTCCCTTGACCTCAATCATCACTCCCCACTTCCAGGGTTTTTCTTAAAAACGTTCCGAGGTTGTTGAAGAGCCTTCGTGAAACCTCCAGTAACGCTGGGGGCTCACCGAGTTCGATCATGAGTGATGTTGCATTCTCCGGAACCGGATTGGCCACGTTGAGTCCCACACCAACTACTGCATAGCGCACCATGTCCAGCTCACCCGCAACTTCCACCAGGACTCCGGCTATCTTTCTGCCTCTTATATAAACGCCGTTTTCAATAGCCTCCGATGAAAGCCCGTATGTCCCAAGTGTCCCCATGATGGCTGAACAGACAGGGGGTAAAATCTTCCCAGCATCTGCCAGCCTGAGCTCTGGTCTTAATATGAGTGAGAAATACAGGCCGCCTTCCATGGAGACCCACTTTCTCATAAGCCTACCCCTCCCGGCTCTCTGCTTTTCTGCTATCACAAACGTCCAGCTCCTCTCTCCCCTCTCCCCAAGCCGTCTGGCAACGTTCATGGTGGATCCGGTCTCTCTCAGATAATAGCTCCTTACCTCAAGCTCCCATGGATACGGCTTTCCGGGTTCATATAGGAGCCTGTACCCTTTCGGGGTTGCTTTTATCCCATAACCGAGCTCAATAAGATCTCTCACATGCTTCCAGACCGCAACCCTTGAAACCCCGAGCTCCCGTGCTATTTCATCTCCCGATACGACTTCCATTTCCCTCAGGGAGGAGAGGATGTGCCTCTTTATCCTGCTGTTCTTTAATAGGTTCTTCATAGCCACCCGAATTTCGTTAACTAAAGAGTTTTAAAGATTAACGGAAGAGGGATTTCGGTGATTACATGAAGGCTAAAGAGGTTGCATACACGGCTCTCTTTGTGGCTTTAACTGCTGTCAGTGCTCAAATAGCGATTCCCATAGGGAGCGTTCCAATAACCCTTCAGGTGCTCATGGTTCTGCTGAGCGGTTTCCTCCTCGGATCAAGGCTCGGATTCATCGCCCAGCTCCTCTATGTGATAATGGGAGCGGTGGGCTTTCCGGTTTTTGCCAATTTCAGCGGAGGTATAGGGGTCATATATGGCCCAACGGGAGGCTATCTGCTTGCATTTCCTCTGGCTGCCTTCATAGTTGGGTGTGCGGGTGAGAGGACCAGAAACATCTGGCTGTATTTTGCCGCCGCGCTTGGGGGAATCGGAGTAATATATCTGTTAGGATGGCTGCGGCTCGGCCTTTTCATCGGAGGAGACTTCAGAAAGGCGTTTATGATGGGGGTTCTGCCGTTCATCGGGGTCGACCTGATGAAG
>JALSON010000067.1 GCA_026986455.1 Thermococcaceae archaeon
AAGGGGCGGGCCATAAGCAGGAAGGAGCTTAAGGAGATAGTCGAGTACGTTCAGCGGCTCGTTAATGAAGAGAAGCTCGACGAGCTTAAAGCCATCCTTGAGGAGGAAGTCGAGGAAACGCCCTACGCCTACATCCCCAACCAGTACTTCAACAGGTACAACCCTCTGGCACACTACGAGACCACCGCGAGGGAGATATGGGAGCAGACCGGAGGGGAGATAGACTACCTCTTCGCGGGGATAGGCACCGGGGGGACGATAACCGGAATCGGGCGCTACCTGAAGGAGAGGAAGAAAAATGTGAAAATAATAGGCGTTGACCCCGTCGGCTCAATATACAGCCTGGTTAAGAAGGGAATGAGCCTTGAGGAGGCCGTAAAGAAGGCCCACCCATACCTCGTTGAGGGCATAGGGGAGGATCTGCTCCCTGAAACCGTCGATTTAAGCCTCGTTGACGATATGGTTGTCGTCAACGATCAGCAGGCCTTTTCAATGACCCGCTTCCTCGCGAGGAAGGAAGGAATTCTGGCGGGCGGTTCATCAGGTGCAGCCCTCTACGGGGCGGTGAAGTACCTCAAGGAGAAAGGAGTTGAAGGCAAGAAGGTTGTCGTGATATTCCCGGACACGGGGAGGAACTATCTGACAAAGGTGTTCAACGACGAGTGGCTAATCGCGAACGGCTTTGAGGTTGACGATGAAAAGGTTCTGGAGGTGCTGAAATGAGGTTCTCAACCAAAGCCATCCATGTCGGTGAGGAGCCGGAGGGCATGCAGCACGGCGACGTTGTTTCCCCCATCCACCTCTCGACCACCTTTGCGAAGAGGAGCATAGAAGAAGTCGAGGAGGGCTACGTTTACTCAAGGACCGGCAATCCCACGAGGGATGCACTTGAGAGAAAATTGGCGGCACTTGAGAACGCAGAGTACGGGCTGGCTTTTTCCTCAGGCCTCGCCGCTGAATCCACGATACTCCTGGCGTTGCTGAAGAAGGGCGACCACATAATAGCTTTCGACGACCTCTACGGCGGAACGAAGAGGCTCTTCAACCAGGTGATGGAGCGCTTCGGCATCGAGTTCACTTACGTTGATGCGAGGGAGCCGGAGAACGTGAGGAACGCAATAAGGGAGAACACGAGGATGGTCTGGCTCGAAACGCCCACGAACCCACTCCTGAAACTGGCAGACATAAGAGCAGTAGCCGAGATCGCCCACGAGAGAGACATTATTGTGGTCGTGGACAACACCTTCGCAAGCCCCTACTTCCAGAATCCCCTTGACTTGGGTGCCGACATAGTTCTCCACAGCGTCACCAAGTACCTCGGCGGCCACTCCGACGTTGTCGGCGGGGCAGTGATGGTCAACGACGATGAAATCTATGAGAGGCTGAAGTTTCACCAGAACGCTGTCGGAGCAATCCTTTCGCCCTTCGACTCCTGGCTCGTCATGAGGGGTATCAAAACGCTCGCCGTCAGGATGGAGAGGCACGAGAGGAACGCCATGAGGATTGCGAGGTATCTTGAGGAGCACCCGCTGGTTGAGCGCGTTTATTATCCCGGCCTGCCCTCTCACCCGCAGCACGAACTCGCGAAGAGGCAGATGAAAGGATTTGGAGGCATGCTCTCCTTCGAACTCAAAGGAGGACTGGAAGAGGCAATAAAGTTTGTGGAGAGCCTTGAGATATTCGCCTTGGCGGAGAGCCTCGGCGGTGTTGAGTCGCTCATAGAGCTCCCCGCCATAATGACCCACGCATCGGTTCCAAAGGATGAGAGGGAAAAGGTCGGCATAAGGGACTCGCTCATCAGGGTCTCGGTAGGGATAGAGGACGTCGAAGACCTCATCGAGGATCTTGAGAAGGGCTTTGAGGCGGTGAGAGCATGATACCGAGCATTGAAGAGATAAGAACTTTCCTTGAGAGGCTGGGCTTTGACGGGAAGGCCGTAAACGAGCTTATTGAGCAGATAGAGTACTTTGAAACGGAAGCCCCGGAGAGGGACGATATAGTGCGGGACTACCTCAGGGACGAGTGCATAGAGACAATAGTTAACGATATAGTCGAGGAAATATTAAAGCTAAACAGGGAGAGCATCAAGCTCCTTGACGTTGCCGCAGGTTCGGGCTTCTTCACGGAGCGCGTAAAGAGAAAGCTTGAGGAGAAGGGCGTAAAAGTCCGGGTCTACGGCTTCGACATAACGCCCAGCATGCTGAGGAGGCTCAAGGAAAAGGGGATAACACCCATCTGGGGTGTTGCTGAGAAGATTGGAGAGTCCATTGAGATTGCCAACGAGCACTACGGCATAAATGCCCCAAAGGAATTTGACATGGTGGTCTCGACCCTTGCATTCCACCACTTCCTCAACCCCGAAGGGGTGCTGGAGAGCATGAGGAACGTTCTAAAAGAAGGTGGCAAGGTAATAATAGTTGACGTCCTCAAGCATGAACATGAAGAGTTCAAGGAAACGCTTAAAGACACCCACCTCGGCTTTTCGCTTGAAGAAATCAAGGAAATGGGCTCAAGGGTGTTCAAAAACGTGGAAGCTGGATATATGGAAATTTACTGTGAGGTCGGCGACATCATAGTTGGCCTTTACAAGGCGGTGTTTGCTTAACAGCTCTATTTTTGTTCTTTATCTGTTCCCTAAAGGAAAATAGAAGAGAAAATTCAGGTATTCAGCCTTCGAGGAGCTTTCTCTTTCTCCTCTCGTACTCCTCGTCGTCTATCTCGCCGCGTGCATACTTCTCGTCGAGTATCTCAAGGGCGCTCTTTCTGCTTCCGCCCGAGCTCTGCTCAAAGAGCCACTTGATGAACCACACTACTCCCGCGATTATTGCGATCCAGAATAAGAGCATGAGCAGTGCCCCAAAAATTCCGAAGTATCCGAATCCCATCATGTCATGCCACCCCCCAGCTGCTTTCTCCGGTATGAGCTGAAAATCTCACCAGCTCCGTGCTTTCAAACATCATTTTTAAACCTCCATATATCCCTTAGTGAAAAGAGATATAGGGTTTATCATTGGCAAAGAGACAGACTGCTCGGGTGATATTTTTCAAACTGTAAAACAGGTACCCTGAAAATCATGCAGCAATGAAAGAAGCGGGGAGGTTCACTCCCCTTTAAGTGCCCCGGCGGTCAGACCGCTAACAATATATTTCTGGAACATCAGGGCCATTACGACCAGGGGAATTGTTGATATGACCGATGCCGCCATTATGCTCCCCCATGGAATCTCCCCGTGGACTCCCTGAAACAGAGCTATATCAACAGGGACTGTTCTGGCCCTGTAATCCGTTGTAAACAGGAGTGCAAACATGAACTCGTTGAAGGCTGCAATAAACACGAGCAAAGCAGTGGAAAACAACGCCGGTGCGGAGAGGGGTATTATGACCTTGTAAAACGTCTGTATCCTCGATGCACCGTCTATTATCGCCGCTTCATCGAGCTCCTTCGGCAGCTGGGAGAAGTAGCTCAAAAGAATCCACAGGGATAGCGGGAGTGTCCACGCCACATATGGGAAGTAAAGCGCCTGATATGTGTTGATCCAGTCAAGCTTCTCAAGAAACTTGAACAGGTATCCAACCAGACTTATCTGCGGAAACATTGAGATGCCAAGGACAAGGATGGGTATGAGGAGCCTTCCCCTGAACTCAATCCTTGAAACCGCGTATGCTGCCAGACCCGATATACTGACGGTTGTCACGGTCACCATCGTCGCTATGAGTATGCTGTTCTTCAGATATGCAGGAAAGTGGAGGGTTGGATCACTTAAAACCCTGATATAGTTGTCAAGTGTGGGCTGGTATTTGATGAAAGGCGAGCCGAGGAAAGTTGGATTCTTGGCAAATGACACCACCATCATCCAGATAAAGGGAAACAGGGACACTGCAACCATCACCAGTGCTCCGACTGCAAGGAGGGCTTTTTTTAATGTTTCTTCTCTCACTTCAATCCCTCCCTGAACTTTCCTACATGAAGGTAGACTATCGTAAACGAGAGAACGAGCACAAATGTCAGTATGGAAACAGTTGACCCGAGCCCGTAGTCACCGAGGTTGTAATAGTTGAACGCCAGGAACGAAACCGATGTCGTGGCTCCACCCGGGCCTCCGCCTGTAAGCACATAGATTATGTCAAACACCCTGAGAGCGTCTATCGTCCTGAGTATCAATGCCACGATTAAAACCGGCTTCAGCAGGGGAAGCGTGATGCTTTTGAACCTCTCAAACATGCTTGCACCGTCTATTAGCGCCGCTTCATAGAGGTCTTTTGGAATGGCCTGAAGGCCGGCAAGGAGCAGGAGCGTCATGAATGGCGTCGTCTTCCACACATCCGCCACCACAACGGCAAAAAAC
>JALSON010000068.1 GCA_026986455.1 Thermococcaceae archaeon
GATACCACTCCACGAGATTGCCGGTGCTTGACCTCGACACGTCCCACGGGCTCTGGCCGATGAGCTTTGCGAGCTCGGCCTCCATCGGGAAGAACTCCCTGCCGAGCTCATACGTTGCCCTCGCATCCTCCATGGAGTATCTGGCCAGCTTCTTCAGGCCTTCTTCTGTTTCCCATATTGCCGCTATCTCCTCGGCGTTCAGCTTGCTCTTGCTCTTTCCCAAAACGGCCTCATAGACCGCCTCAAGCGTGTAGGTCGGGAGGTTTATGGTTCTCCTGACCACGGGGTAGAGATCAAAGTGTATCCTGCCCTTAACCTCAACCGCAAATCTGTCCCCCATGCGCTGCATTTTGGGCTCCGGATGCTCCTTATCCCTGCTGATGAAGAGCCTTATGCCGAGCTTTTCAGCCCTCTTGAGGAGATACGGCATGTCAAAGTTGTCGCCGTTGTACGTTATCAGCACATCGGGATCCTTCTCCCTCACGACCTGAATAAAGCGCTTTATCATCTCCCTCTCGCTTGAGACAACCTCAACATAAGGGAGGTCTATTCTCTTCCAGGTTATCACCCTGGCTTCGCTCTCATCCGCGTAGCTTATCATGATAATCTCGCCCTTACCGAACTCATCCCCCTCGTGGTAGAAGGTCTCAAGGTCAAATGCTAAAAGTTTAAGCTTCTCGTCCCCCTCCATCGGAATGAGACCCTTATCTATGAGGTATCTCTTCGCGAAGGGTATGTCATACTCAAAGATATCTACAACGGCCGGATGCTTCCTTATCTCCCCCCTTATGGCAGGAACATCCTGGGGATGCTCGAATATCAGCTTCCAGACCTCAACCGGCCGTCCGAGGAATTTCTTCCTGACTTTCTCCGCCTTGATAATTTTAACCTCCTTCTTCCCTCTCGTGGCGGTTATCCTTTTGACATCCTCAATCGCACCATCATCCTTCAGAAGGGCGTATATGTAGGGCTGGAAGTTTGTATCCAGCTCAATCTTAAACTCCCCGTTCTCCTTTTTGAAAATTCTCACTATCGGCTTCCCGTCCTTCGTGATGTAGTCTGTATCGAGAATCATAATCCCACCGTTCAGCACTTTGATTTCAATTTAGATAAAACTTTCTAACGGTTCACTGACCTCCTCCCCGCCCTGAAGGGCGAGGCTTGCAAAAGAAAAATGTCAAGCCCTGAAGCAGGGAATCTCCACCAACTTTTTAAATGCCCCGGCTAAGGAACGACCATGGAGCTGTTTTACAGGATAAGCCTCCACGAGCTCGTGGCGGATATACTGACACTCATAGATGAGCGTGAGCTCTCCTCAAAAAACGCCCTTGAGAGGGTCTTCAGAAAAGTTAGCGGAAGGGACAGGGAGAAGGCCAGAGGTTTGGCTCATGCATATGTGTTTGAAATTGAGAAATGGAGGGCTAAAATCGATTTCATCGCCGATTCCGTCCTGAAGGGTTCCGAAATGGAGGATCTGGATGCATACCTGGCAAACCTCATAAGAATCGGCATATTTGAGATGAAATTCCGGGGCACGCCTCCGGCCCTGGCCACGGATTCCATCGTAAGGGTTGTGAAGGAAAAGTACGACCTGCCGAGGGCCAAATTTGTGAATGCCCTGCTCAGAGGAGCCGAAGGCTTCGATCTTGAAAAAGCCCTGAAAAAGCTCAGGGAAAAAGACAGACTCGGGTACCTCAGCATCAAGTTCTCGCATCCAAGATGGTATGTTGAATATGCCATTGACCTGCTGGGATACGAAAATGCGGTTAGACTCCTCCTAAGCAACAACAGGGGCCAGAGGTACTACGTAAGGGTAAATCCGCTGAAAACGGACATTGACTCCCTCAGGGATTACCTTGAGGAGCATGGTGTGAGAACGGCCAGAACACCCATTGAGGACGTCCTGAAGGTGCTCGACTACAGGACGCCGGTAACGAGGCTTGAGTGGTATAAAAAAGGCTACTTCGTAATTCAGGATCTTGCATCGGCTTATGTTGCCCACGTTTTAAAGCCGGAGCCCGGTGAGAGGGTTCTCGATTTAGCGGCAGCGCCGGGCTCGAAAACCTTCCACGCTGCAGCCCTCATGGAGAACAGGGGCGAAATAGTTGCAGTTGACTATTCCCTTGAGAGACTCAACAAGATGAAGGAGAAGATGAAGACTCTGGGCGTCAGGAACGTCAGGCTCGTCCACGCGGATGGGATGAAGTTCACGGACAGGGAGAAGTTCGACAAAATAATCCTCGATGCTCCGTGTTCCTCCTCAGGCACATACAGGCAGTTCCCCGAGGTGAAGTGGCGCTTCGATGAAGGAAAAATCCGGAAGGTCGTTCAGGTGCAGAAAGCAATGCTGAGGAATGCTTATCGCAATCTGGCGGATGACGGGGAGATGACATACTCAACCTGCTCGATAAGGCTGGATGAGAATGAGGAGAACATCGTCTACGCACTGAACCGGATAGGTTTTGAGCTGGTTAATTATCCGTTCAGCTGGGGGGATAAGGGTTTTCTTGAGATTGGGGACAGGGTTTTCAGGGCCTGGACGCACAGGCACGACTGCAACAGCTTTTTTATAGCGAAGCTGGGGAAAGGGTAGTTTTCCGTTAAAGATATGACAGACACTTCAGCACAAGTGAACATGTGTGCATAACTGAAGGTTTACGAAAGCTTTTTATAAGATCATAGAAATTCTTGAATTGAAAATAGTTGGGGGAGGGACAATGCGAAAACAAGCCCTCATCCCGGTGGTTGGAGCTGTCTTTGTATTGTTAGTACTTGGGATGTCAATCAGCGGAAGCGTGGTTCTTGCAACAGCAATTACTGCCACAGGTTCTTCATCCTGTCCCTGCCACAGCAGCTCAGGAAGTTGCATTCTGACAAATGCCCTGATGGACGTTGGTTCTTGGAAAGTGTCTCCAGTTCGAATTCATGACTACAAGGATTTGAACAGTATAGTGCTCAACTTACAAAGGAAGGGATACTATCCAATTGGGCAGTATACAAAACTATATACCACAAAACCCGGAATAAAGGTTATAGCAGTTCCTTTAGCTTCTAAGTTGCACCCACATATTACAGAAGTAAATGACACGTTGATTATGAACACTGTTGTTGTACTCAAAATATTTACTCCTAAGCACTATATCCAGATACCCAGTATCAAAAAGGCTCTGGTGATTGGATATGTACCCTATCCTGCGATACTATACAACTTGACGATAGTATTGAACAAAAAAACAAACCATGGTATTATGGTACTGATCCAGTCAATTTACAAAAATGGGAGATTAACGCCAATCAATAGAGTAACGATTAAATTTGATCCAAAAACTCATCAGATCCTTTCAACTATGACCAACGGAAAAATACAACCTAAGCCAGAAGGTTTCTGGTGCCATTTAGCTTGTGAAATCGCATGCCATCTCTTATTAACTGCAGGAGTAATGGCATGTTGTACATATGTCCCAGAACTATGTCCCGCGTGCCTGTCACTTGAAGACTCAAGTAGCTTTGCAGTATGTTTTGGAGGATGCTTGGCATGGTGTGAGAGATAAACTTTCATTTCCTCTAATTTTTTCAAAAACAGAAAACAGGAGGGGTGGTAAAAAATGAACGACACCATTAAAGGTGTAATATACTCCGGAGTGCTTTCGGTGATGTTGTCCGCATATTTCATCAGGGTCTTAAAAGCTTCAACTGTACAAGCTCTCGGTCCCGCAGGGATTGCTTTTGTAGTGTTTTTGGCAGTTTGGCTTACGAGAAAAGAGACTAATGAAAAAACTAAAAAGATCATTGTTCTAATTGGACTCATAGCAACCTTCTCCTTGGCTTTAGTACCTCTCAGTGTTCCCTTTGCGATTAACACGTTCGTGACGTTTACTGCCGGTGCCCTTGCACTGGTTTGCAGGAAAGAACTCCTGAAGGGAATGCCTGCCTTTATGTACGGCTGGATTGGAGCCGGGGTTGGGTTTGTGCTGGCCATCATCATCGTTCCAAAAACAATTACAGGGGACGTCGGAAGAGCCCTTGCCCTCATATGCTTCATGCTTGTTTCAATGGTTGCTTTTCTGCTTCTTGGACGAAAGCTCCATTACAGGCCGTTCAACAGATACCCCGGCTACTGATTTTATTTTTATCCACTTCCAACCAGCCCCTTCCTCCTCACCGGCCCTCCCGGTTTTTCCTCCTCAAAAATCTCGGCCGTAAATTTGTAGACCTTCGTGCTCTTTTCAAGCCAGCAGTCCGGCGGAAGGCCTGCCTTCCAGCAGGTCTGGGCTAAGAACTCCTCCTCGTCCCAGCCCCACTCTATCGGCACCTGCGGGA
>JALSON010000069.1 GCA_026986455.1 Thermococcaceae archaeon
ATCCATCGGATCACTGACCTGACCCAGAATCATTGCCTTAGTAACGTTGGCGAGGAAAGCATCGGTTATCGCCGTTGAGCCGTATGCTGAATAAGCTGGGTAGGTGGCATTGTAAACCGCATAAATGAACTCGATGGGGACTCCAAGCTGAGTAGCTATCGTCTGCGCTGTTACCCCATCAAGGCCCCCTTCATAGGCTCCAGTCTGGATGAGGGCGTCGTAGGCTCCTATAGCTCCGAGATATGTCCTAGCGTAGTTATCGCTCAGATTGTAGAGACCAATGTTAATGGTTGCTATAGTTGAGTTTAGACTCTTTAACTGCTCGCTTGCCTTGGTGAGGTTCTCGTGAATGACAATGTAGGCGGTATCTGTCTCGTTCAAGGCCTGTCTCAAGGTGAGGCTCTGATTGTAGAGCACCGTCAGGTTAGCTTTAAGAGCTAGGTAAGCCCCTGCAATCTCGGGAAGGGTTTCGTTGAGGGTCTTGACCTGCTTGCTGAGGTTCTCAATCTGCAGAAAGGTCATCCTATAAGCGTTGCTCGCGTTGATAGCTGCAGAATAGAAGATTCCCGTTAGATTGGCGGTCATCTTAGTGAGGTTGAGCGCTATGCTGTATGACTCATTCTGAAGCATGTCCATCGCATCGTAATAGCTCGTAAAGTTGCTTCCGTAAGCTTTCGCTTCAGTCTTAAACTGCTCATAGGCTTTCCTTGCCTCAGGACTGTTGACCTTGATGTCGGTGAGGAGTATATACGTCATGTTATCGTTCTGGGAGAATGAGCTGAAATATTTACTCATGTTGTTCTGAACTTCAATAGATTCAACGTGCTTTGGCATGAACTGCTCCATGCTGTAGTTGGTGACACTGCTAAGCTTGACAGCAAGGGGAGTTGCAAGAATAATAACAACCACCCAAAGAACAACAACGAGCTTTGCATGTCTGGCGATCCACCCATTCCATGACATGAACATCACCTATGACTTTTTTAGACACTATTATTTTTGACATGTCAATATTCGACATGTCATCAAGAAAAGCATTTATAAAGGTTTTGGTACTGAATTAAATATAACGGTGAGGCATCATGGAAAATGAAGTTGAGCGCAGAATAGTTAAGGGACTCTTCACGGTTCCTCTCAAGAATATAATACTGGTAATTGTCGGTCTGAAAGGGGAGACCCATGGTTACGAGATTCTTAAAGAGCTCGAAAAGTTCACGATTGGTATCTGGAAACCCAGTCACAGTAACCTTTATACACTTCTGAATAAGATGGTGGAGAATGGTCTTCTTGAGCCCAGGGAGGAATACCGCGGAAAGGTGCGTCGTGTAAAGTACAAGCTAACCGAGAAAGGGTGGGAATATCTCAGAACATCAAATGATCTCGCATTGAGAACCCTATACACCGCCATAAGCTATCACGAGAGGCTGAAGAAAAGACTCGAGGAGATGGGAGAAAGAAGAATGAAACCGGAAACCATCAGGGAATACCTAGAGCTCCTAAAAAGCATTAGGGATATTCTTGATGAGGAAATTAGGACAATAGAATCGGAATTATCCTGAACTGGCTATTCTGGTTATTTATTCCCAATTTCTACTTCTTAAATTTCTAATGCTCCAGAGCCCTCCATGTCCCATTATAAATCCATCCTATATATCCACCGATAAGTTTTTATATACCAAACACCCCAGTTAAGTACAGAAAAATGTACTACAAAAATCTGTACCTGGTGGTACCATGGAAAAAGATCTGAAGGCTCAGCTTGAGGAGCTGAAAAAACGTCTGGAGGTGTTGGAGGAGAGCATTGACCCGGTGGATGAGGTGATGCTCTCCATAAAGATGCGCCTCAGGAAGAAGCTCGAAGCCGGGAGCCTGGAGCTGGATGAGGTTAAAGCCGCAAGGATACTGAAGAGTCTGGCCAATCCGGACAGGATACGGATTCTCAACATGCTCGGAAATAAATCCATGACGTTCAAGGAGATAAAGGAGGCCCTCGGGGTTGAAAGCCCCACCGTTTCACATCACCTGAAGCTCCTGAAGAAGACCGGGATGGTGAGGAGTGCCGAAGGTTATGAGATTACCGAAAACGGGCGTTTGCTTTTGCGTCTGCTCGAAATAATAACTGCCCTCGGGGAGGTGGAAGAATGAGCTTTGTATGGAAATACGGGATTGTTGAAGAGGAAAACTGGAGATTTAGAGCTGCTGAGTACCTCAAAGGAATCACCGCACTCATGCTGATCCTCTGGCTGTTCAGAGGGCCGCTGAAACTTGAGAAATACAGCGAATACCTGGTTTATGCAATAATCGGCCTTATATTCGCCTTCGAACTGCTGAGCGTCGGCAGGTGGTTCGGAGTCACGCTGAGCGGAATAATATTTGCGCTTGCCAAGGGCTCCTTCTGGACGTCTCTGCTCCTGTTTTTCGGGAAATGGCTCAAAATGTCCGGAAGTCTGAGCCAGCATGCTGGAACGGCCTTTGCATATGCCGTTGTCCTGGCGATAGCTGGGATTCTGCTGGCAAAATTCGACGAGAAGAAGCTGGATATAAAGGTGGAAAAGAAGGCCTACGAGTTCAGCGGGGCGGATTTTGGTGATGTCAAGCTGAGAGGGAGCGGAAAGGCATATCCCGTTAAGTTTGGAAGGAAGAGTATAGGCTGGGTTATAGACGGTGATGTGTCGGTTGAGGCCGAGACCCCGCTCGGCAGGGTTACCAAGAGGCTCCTGACACCGGTCGCGGTCTGGACAGGAGAAAGGATAGGAGGAAAAAAGACCTCTCCAGATCCGGGCTTTGTGGCGAGGGTGAACGGGCTTGTTAACCCTGAGAGGCTTTACATGGGCAGGAAGAAGAGCAGCATAATTGACCTCGGATTCCTGAAGGTCTATGAAGGAGAGGGCTTTGAGTATGTCAAGCTCCCATTCATAGAGGTCATAGAAACGCCGGGCGGCGAGGAGGTCAGGGTCGGGCCGATACACATACGTGAGGGCAAGCCCTCGATACCCAGGGGAGAGATGCTCACGATTAGGGAGCTCACCAACGGCTTCCAGCTGACGAAGGTCGGGGACAGATTGAGGATTCAGACCGATGAGTACTCCATCGAGGTTGATGGGGAGAGGGTAGTTTACAGGAGCGGAAACGAGAGCCTCAGCCTCGGGGAGACGGTTTCACTTCGTTCAGGGGACGTTTCAGTAACAGTTGGAAGGGGAAGGGCAAAGATACGCATCGAGGATGTGGTCATCTCCGCCCATGAAGGCAGGGTGAAGATAAGGGCGGGCGGCAGGACATACACCATTGAAGAGCCCGAAGCTTACAGGCTGGTCATCAGCAAGGCCAAGGATATCGTGGAGGAGCAGAGTGCCGAGCTTATAGAGGGATTCGGGATAGACAGGACGCGGCTCAGCAGGCGCGTTAAGGAGCTCCTCGATGAGCTGATGAGATATCTCGGATAAAAGCACGAACATGGAGGGTTAGATATGATGTTTGAAAACGTCAGGGAGATATGGATAAACGCTGTCAACGGGACTGTTCGGCTTGAGGCTTGGGATGAGGATCACACCAGCGTTAGCTACACAACCCACGGTGAGGTGGAGGTGGAAATCCAACAGGAGATGAGCAGGCTGGTGATAAACGAAAAGCAGAGAAAGAAGTTCAGACTCTTTGGCGGAAGAAAAGGATGGGCAGAGATTGAGGTAAAAGCCCCACGAAACACCATTATCAAGGCAAGGAACGTCAACGGAGAGCTTTACGCCAGGGGACTGAGATTTCAGGAGGCCATAACGGTCAACGGGGAAATCGAGCTGGACAGTTGCGAGGCTGAACTTTTGACCTCGGTAAATGGCACGATTAAAGCGAGGCTCGCCCTCGCCGGCCCCCTCACAGCCTCCACGGTCAACGGCGAGCTGGAGCTGGACATTGAAGAGCTTGATGATAACATCCAGGTGAGCACTGTAAACGGTGATATAAGGCTCCGCCTGACGGACTTCTGCGATGCCAAAATAACCACAAAAAAGGTGAATGGAGACGTGGAGCTGGTCGGCATTAACCCTGAAGAGCCCGTTATCGGAGCCGGGACGTATGACGTCAGGGTGAGCACTGTAAACGGTGATGTGAGGGTGGAGCTGGTCTAAGTTTTTGTTTAATTCCTTGGTCACATAATTAGGTAATTATGCGAAAATATGGGGGTTAGTCAGGATGCTCAAGGATTTAAGAGAGCTGGGCAGAAATTTCTGGCTTTATACGGTTGGCAGATGGATATCACAGGCCGGCTGGGTGGTTCAGGACGTTGCGGTTCCGCTCTACGTGCTCGACAGGACAGGAAG
>JALSON010000070.1 GCA_026986455.1 Thermococcaceae archaeon
AGATAGCTACGGAATATCCTCTGCTTCTTGTGATCCTGCCTGGAATGATGGATCTTCGTGGAAACGTTTTTGGAGCAATGGCATCGAGGTTTACGACTGCCCTCCATCTTGGAAGAATATCTGGTGTTCTTGATAGGGAAGTCTCAACCAACATATCAATGGCTATAGCGAGTTCAAAAATACCTCTGATGATACTCTGGCTTGTCGGATTGCTCAAGCTTGGTCCATCCTACTCCGCTATAACCGTTCTCCTGATTGTTGTCGCTTCAGCGCTCTTCATAGGTTTTATACTCGGCTACTCAACAGCATTCATAACGATCTTTCCCTACCGCTGGGGTGCTGACCCTGATATGATCGCTGCACCTCTCATAACCTCTGTTGCGGATGTCATCACAATACCGAGCCTCGTGTATCTTATCGTACTGTATGAGCGTAACCCAAATATTTTTTACTCATTTACCATCCTGATGGTATTTGCGTTTATCTTTCTTATACTCAATTCCCGATACGAAAAAAGCCACAGGAAGGCGTTTAAGGAAGTATCGTCTGTTTTGACTATCCTGGCTATCATCGAGATATTCTCCGGATCAACCCTTGAGTCTTACAGTCACCTTATAAGCCAGGTTATTATCTTTGGTGTTATGTACCCATCAATACTTGACAGTGTCGGGAACTTTGCCTCTATCTCAGCGGCTACAACTTCCACCCGGCTAAATCTCAGTGGAAGCAATGCTCTTAAAGAGCCTGAGTTCAGAAAAGACCTAATATCCATACTGATTTTGGCTCCAGTAATAGGGCTCCTGACAAACTGGATAGCCATCTATGTCACCCGCCATATTGGCGGAAGTGGAAGCTTTTTATGGATATTCATCATCACATACCCGCTACTTGTGTTTTTCAACATGCTTGTGGGGATTTTGGTTTCATATTTGGCATATCGCTTCTCAATAGATCCGGATAATGTTGCCATACCAACGGTAACCACGATATCTGATGTCATAGGAACAGTATATGTAGTTCTTCTCGCAAAGCTTATGGTGGGGTAGATGATTGGAATCTCAACGACGTGCTGCTCTGATGTGAGTCTGGGAACCGCGCTTTACAAAATAAGCCGGGTTGGGGGCATCGACTTCATCGAGATAGTGAGCGAAAACTACCACATGCTTGACCGCTACAACTGGCGCTTCCATCTGGAGACTCTCGAAGGCAGGGGACTGAAAAACGTGATACATGCCCCGTTCAGCGACATAAATATAGCCTCCCTGAATGAAAAAATCCGGCGGGCGTCCCTGGATATACTGTTCGAAACATTTGAGGTGGCGCAGTCGATGGGCTCCCTCCTCGTTGTCATCCATCCGGGACATCTCTCCCCCGCGAGCATGAGGTTTCCGAAGGCTTACGAAAAGATACACAAACGCTCCCTTGAGGAGATTGAGAGATACTCCCGGAGCCTGGGTATCAGGGTGGCTGTTGAAAACATGCCCGCATTTCCGATTCTCGACGGCAGAACCTGCGAAAGAATTCAGGAGCTTGTAGCTGGGACGGAGCTCTATGTGGCCTTTGACGTTGGTCACCTGAACACTGTAACACGGAACTTTCGGGAGTTTGTTGACCTCTTGGGGGACAGGATAATTCATGTGCATCTCCATGACAACGACGGAAACACTGACTCGCATTTGGGCCTTGGAAAGGGCAGTGTTCCGTGGGAGGAGGTTCTTAAGATTCTGCCCAGAAAGGCGAGCTGGAGCCTTGAGCTCGGAAGCCTAGACGCCGCCATGGAGAGCATGGAGTTCGTTAAAATGCACCTCCAAACCTGAAATCATATTCATCAATGCATTTTTGAATTCATTAAGGCACGCATTTGACAGACATAAACCTTTTATACAGGCGAAATAAAAAGATAACCGAAGAAAGCTTTGAAAGAAGCTGTATTCGGCCAAAATTTTTAGAGAAGGTGGTATCATGGAAAAGTCAAAAATAGCCGAGGAGCTGAGACCTTTTTTTGAGCCGAAGGCCGTCGCTATTATCGGTGCCACGGACAAGAAGGGAAAGGTTGGGAACGTCATTTTTGAGAACTTCAAAACCAACAAAGAACGCGGCATCTTCAGGGGAAACATATACCCCGTTAATCCGAAACTCGATGAGATTGAAGGCTACAGATGCTATCACAGCATAAAGGAAGTTCCAGATGACGCTGATCTCGCGGTGATATCGATTCCGGCCAAATTTGTGCCCGCAACAATGAGGGACATAGCGGAGAAGGGCATAAAGAGCGTCGTTATCATCACGGGCGGCTTTGGGGAGCTTGGAGAAGAAGGAAAGAGGATGGAGAGGGAAATTCTTGAGATAGCCAGGGCAAACGGCATAAGGGTCATAGGGCCGAACTGTGTGGGTGTCTATGTGCCCGACACGGGAGTTGACACAGTATTTCTCCCTGAAAACAAGATGGACAGGCCGAAGAGCGGGCCGATAGCCTTTGTAACCCAGAGCGGAGCGTTTGCAGCTGCGATGCTGGACTGGGCGGCCGGTGCAAACATAGGGATCGGCAAGATGGTTAGCTACGGCAACAAGATCGATGTTGATGACGCAGACCTTATGGACTACTTCATATATGATGATGAAATCAGGGTGGTTACCTTTTACATTGAAGGTGTTAACGACGGCAGGAAGTTCATAGAGGCCGCAAAGAGAATAACCGCAGTCAAGCCGGTAATAGCGCTCAAGAGCGGGAGAACTGAATACGGTGCAAAAGCAGCGTCATCCCACACGGGTTCGCTGGCCGGTGCCGACACGATTTATGACGCTGTCTTCAAGCAGACGGGGATAATCCGCGCGGAGGACTTCGAGCACATGTTCGACATGGCAAAGGCCTTCGCAAAGTGCGGGCTTCCAAAGGGCGACAGGATAGGGATAATCACGGACGGCGGCGGAGCTGGGGTTATGGCGAGCGATGCGGTTGCAAAGTTCGGCCTTAGAATGGCGGAGCTGGGCGATGAGACCCTGAAGTTCCTTAAGGAGAAGTTCCCGCCACATGCTGTTGCAGGGAATCCAACGGACGTCGTCGGGGACACCGACGCCCAGAGATACAGGTATGCAATTGAGGCGTTTGTAAACGACCCGAACGTGGATGCCATAGTGATAATAACCCTGTTCCAGGTGCCGCTCCTCGATGAGATGGAGCTGATTGACATCCTGTCTGAATACGCAGGGAAGAGCGACAAACCGATAGTGGCGGTTGCAATGGGCGGCAAGAAGACGGAGCACTACGCAAAGATTCTTGAGGACAGGGGAGTTCCGGTTTATCCGACGCCCGAAAGGGGAGTCAGGGCTCTGGCGGGGCTTGTTCAATACGCCAAATATCTTGAAAGGAGGAAGGAGTGATTTTCTTTTTATTCCTTCTGCTGGGGGGAAGAAAAATGAAGGAAGAGGCTCTGAAAATAATTGAAGGGGTTTTGGCTCAGGGGAGGAAATCCCTTGTTGAGTTCGAGGCCAAGGAGATTTTAAAAGCTTACGGTCTGCCGGTTCCGGAGGAAAAGCTGGCAAAGACGCTTGATGAAGCACTCAAGTACGCGGAAGAGATAGGCTACCCGGTTGTTCTGAAGCTGATGTCACCGCAGATTCTCCACAAGAGCGATGCAAAGGTTGTTCTCCTGAACATAAAGAATCCCGAGGAGCTCAGGCAGAAGTGGGAGGAAATACATGAAAACGCCCGCAGATACAGGCCGGATGCTGAAATTCTCGGCGTTCTTGTAGCTCCAATGCTGAAGGTCGGAAGGGAAATCATCATAGGAGTCACCGAAGATCCGCAGTTCGGGCATGCGCTGATGTTCGGTCTCGGAGGAATCTTCGTCGAGGTTCTCAAGGACGTTACCTTCAGGATAATCCCGATAGAGGAAAAGGATGCATGGAAGATGCTCAGGGAGATAAAGGGCTATCCGATTCTCTCGGGGGCCAGAGGCGAGCCACCTGCGGATATGAAGGCGATAGTCGACCTGATGCTCAGGGTCTCAAAGCTCGTTGATGACCTCAGGGACTACATCAAGGAGATGGACTTAAACCCGGTCTTCGTCTATCCGGAAGGTGAAGGGGCAGTTGTGGTGGATGCAAGGATAATCCTGAAGTGATTTTCTCTTTTCTCATTTTAATCGGCCGGGTATGCGTATCAGGAAGATGGCAAGGACAGAGAGTCCGAACAGGCCGATGCCGAGAAAGCCCTTCCTGAAGCCGAGGAACCCCACGATTACCGGCCCCAGCGCCTGGCCTATGTCCTTTATGCTCTCAAG
>JALSON010000071.1 GCA_026986455.1 Thermococcaceae archaeon
TGCCGGAGAGCGCTGAGGTCTGCACTTCCGGAAAGCCATTGTCAAGCCTGAGGCTGTTTCTGTGAAGATGGCCCGAAAAGAATCCGATCACATTTCCGTCAATAATGTCAAGTATTTCCTCCTTTCTTTTCCACTGGGAAAGTGGATAATGGGAGAATATGATGGATCCTGGGGTTACAATCTCCCTGAGCCAGTTTACCAGTTCATCTGTTGGTCTGCATTTTCTTGTCCTCATCTTAGGCGTTATGAAGATGAGCCTCGTTCCATTGATATCAACGAAATAGCTGTCCTGTCCGAAGAGGGCTTTATAAACATCAAGCCCGAAAGATTTGTTGACATCATGATTTCCCGGAATCAGGAACACCTTGATCCCTCCCCTCTCAAGGGGCCCCACAAAAAACTCCTTGAATGTGAGATACCAGCCCAGCACCCGGTCTGCATAGCTCTTATCTGCCATGGCCGCTATGTCCCCCGTGACCACCACGAATTCTGGATTCAATTTTTTGATCCATTTTGCTGCCTTTAGCAGAGCCATTCTTGGATTGAGTGATATACCGTAGAGTTCCCGGCATTCCCTCTCCGTTGATACTGTATGTATATCCGTTACATGTACGAATCTCATCGAACCACCCTGATTTTGGGACTTTTAACTGATAGAATGCTTCTGAGGACATTATCCGCTTTCTGATACTCTCTGATCTCCCAGATTATATTCTTTGGCTTTCTAAACAGTATTTTCGGAAGAATATTGTTGAAATCGATGCGGCCTTCACCCATAGCCCTGTGCTCATCTCTCGCACCGCTGTTGTCGTGAAGGTGCACATGCTCTATATCATCGAGCAGGAAGTATTCCCCGATATCAAGCCCGTATTTCAGTGATGTCAGAAATGCATGTCCTATGTCGAGGCATACTGAAACATTTTTTTCGAGGAACGGGAGTAGCTCGTGTGGAAAAGCCCCGATCCTGTTGTCAGTTAGATTTTCCATGACGAGCTTCACTTCATATTCCTCGGCTATCGTTGCTATTTCCATGAGCTGCCTCTTTGTGTTTATAAATGCCCTGTGATAGTTGTTCCCGATATCTCCTCCATGAACAACAACGTATTCAGCATCAAGGATCTGGGCTATTCTGAAAACGTTCTCCATTATTCTGATATTTTTTCTCGAATTTACCCCGAGATCAAGTTTGATGTTCTTTCCATCGGAGCAGGGAGCATGAAGCGTGAAATCAACGTTGAGGGATAGAATCTCATGCAATGCCTCCCAGTTTATTCCGGAGGGAGTTAAAACAGGCATATCATCAAAGCCCAGCTCAATTACATCAACCGGAAGCTCATCTACAGAAAAGCCGTGGCCTGAAATCTCCCTGATTATGAAGGAGTTTACGCCGACTTTCATCTCTTTACCCTCCAGTCAAAAAGGTAAAGTGAAATAATGAAAAATCACCCCTGTATCATATCAACTGCTTTTAGACCTATCTCAGCGACTTCTTTCGGGAGACCAACGTAGCCGGGAGCGAGATTCTCCGGTTTCTGGCCTTCCGTGAGAACCCATTTGAGGAAGGCCTTTATGGCCTTAGCTTTCTCCGGACTGTAGTGCTTTCCGTTCTTGTTTTCCCACACCAGCATATGGGTGAATGCCACAATCGGGTAGGACTCATCACCCGGAGCATCAAGAAGCTGTTTGAGGTTTTCTTTGTAGCCCTCCGTGGGGCTTGGTATGAACGCTTTGACATTTGCAACAGCTGCCTTGATGGTATCCTCTGTTGGTTTAACGAACTTGCCGGCCTTGTTCTCAAGGGCAGCGACTGGAAGGTTTTCGTTAATCGCATATGAGAGCTCCGTGTATGCTATGCTGTATTTGGTCTGCTTGAGAATTGCAACGACACCGGGGTTGCCCTTTCCTGCCAGCCCCCTGCCCATCTTATCGACGGGCCAGTTTACCACTTTTCCGGCACCGACTTTCTCAGCCCACTCCTTGCTTATCAGGCTGAGGTAAGTTGTGAATATGGCGGTTGTTCCGCTTGAATCACTCCTGTGCACGACTATGATTTTTTCGTGCGGAAGTTTTGCATCGGGATTGAGGTTCTTTATTTTTGGATCATCCCAGTACTGGATCTTGCCGAGGAATATTTCAGCTAAAACTTCCCTGCTGAGTTTGAGCTCTTTAACCCCCGGAACGTTGAACGATACAACAACCGCCCCAACAACCTCGGGAAACTGCAGCGGTTGATCTCCTGTGGCCAGGAATTTCTTCCACACATCCTTCTTAACGGGAGGATCGGTTCTTCCGATGTCAGTTAGGCCCTTGAGGAAAGCTTCCTGTCCGTGCCCGCTGCCTCCACCTTCATATTCGATCTTAACATCGGGATTGAGCTTCTGGTAAACTTCAATCCACTTCTGAATCTGGTACATCGGAAATGTTGCTCCTGTGGTTCTCAAAACAACCGGTTTTGCTGTGACAGTTGTTGTCTTTTCCTCAACCTTTGTTGTGCTGACGGTCTTTGTGACGGTCTCCTTCTGGGTAACCGTCGTGGGAGTCTGGGTCGAGGTACTGCCTCCTATGCAGCCGCTTGAAAGGACGGCAAACAGGAGGATTCCAACAGCCATCAGGGCGAAGGCCTTTTTCATGGTATCACCGTTTTGAGAATAAAACGGTGAAAATATAAAGATTGCCGCAATAGAATATAGTTCAATATATTTAACTATATCTATGCAGGTATAGGCACATAGAATAAATAGATCACGTAATAATATATAGATGAACCATCAGCCCGCCGTGACCGATTAGCCGGTGGTGAACGATTTCAAAGCCGTTCTCCTCTATCGCCCTCTCTATCGCCCTCTTTTCCGTCGTTATAAAGACACCGCGCTTTTCGAGCACCTTCGCCAGCTCGCCGAAGAAGTCCATGTAGAGCCCCGGAATGGCGCTCTTCCGCCCAATCTTCAGTCCGTAGGGGAGGTTGCTCACCACGAAGTCCACCCTTTTGACGTACTCGCTCAGCCTCGTGGCGTCGCCGAGGAGGAACTCTATTCTATCCCTAACTCCGGCCGCCAGGGCGTTCATCTCGGCACCGCGCAGGTGTTTCCTGAACTTCTCGAGTCCGATTATTTCTCCGGTGTAGCCCTTCAAGGCCAGCTCTATCGGAATCGTTCCGCTCCCGCAGAAGGGGTCGATGAAGGAACCGCCGTCCGGCTCTGCCAGCTCTATGAGGGCGTTGGCTATTGAAGCTTTTAGATGGGCCGGGTGGTCGTAAACGCGCCAGGGCCTCTTGTGAAGCGAGGAATCGCCGGTGGTATCTATCCCGAGAAAAAAGACGTCTCCTATAAGTTCCGCCCTGAAGATCACCGCTGGATGATCGAGGTTCACCTTTGGACTGCCAAAGCGCGAGAGCCTCTCGAATATCGCCTTTCTGACGGTCTTTGATATGTCGAGGCTTGTTATCTTATGTTCACCCTTCCTGAAGGAGCGCACCGCAAAGGGTTCGCTCACCTTGACGTACCTTTCCACCGGAAGCTCTGAAACAAACTCCTCTATCCTCCTGAGGGCAAGGTCGGGTTCGTCTCCCTCGATCCCCTTAAAGCGCTCGCTCGCTATCTCGACTATTACACGGTGAAGGAGCCTTGAGCGCTCGTTAAGATAGGTTGAAACGCTAAGCTCCCTCTTCCTGCCCTTTTCGTCGGTGTAGAAAGCTTCGCCGACTTCAGCTAAAACCCTTCCCTCGACGCCCAAAGGCCTCTCCTCCACCCGAAATGAAACTCCAAGTTTGTCCAGCAGTGCACTTACTTCAGCTCTGGCTATGTCCTCTATTCCCCGTGAAGTCGTCAGCAGGAGCCTCATGGCTCTAACTTTGATGGGGGGGTTTAAATGGGCTTCGAAACAAAACTTTTAATGTCTTTCATATAACTTCTTAATGTAAGGTGATGACACGTGATTGAGGTTTATAACGTTTCCAAGCACTACGAGTTCGGAAACGTGACGGCCCTTAAGGAGATAAACCTGACCTTCGAGGACGGGAGGTTCTACGTTATTGCCGGCGCCTCCGGGAGCGGTAAGACGACGCTCCTCAACATTCTGAGCGGAATCGACAGGCCGACCTCCGGCGAGGTTCTCGTCGACAGCCTCAGGATTCATTCGCTGAAGGAGAAGGAGCTAAGGCGTTATCGCCTCGAAAACTTTGGAATCGTTTTCCAGTTCTTCTACCTCGTGCCGTACCTTACCGGCCTTGAGAACATCCTCCTGCCGATGAAGTACTCGAAGAAGGTTGA
>JALSON010000072.1 GCA_026986455.1 Thermococcaceae archaeon
TAGAGTATCCAGCACAACATACCACCCCAACCGCAAATAATATTTGAGAGTGCCAAGTTTTCCTTTGTATCCCCAGTACTCCATTAGTTCACGTTTATTTAGTTCCTCCGGATCAGGTAGCACCTCGTTCATATTATCACTCCCTCACCATCCTTGCTAACACGTTCAGCGTCAGCCCCGCAATGAACAGCTGAATCCCGATGATCACAAAGATGCCGGCGCCTATGGCCTGGGTCAGATAAACATTACCCCCCTGATAATATGGCTTCAACGCCATATACCCGAGGACGCCCGCGGTAATGAATGATATCAAACTCAAAACTCCGAACAGCAGCAGGGGCCGTTTATACCCGATAAGCCCCACGATGCCTGCAAGCACCCCGAGGCCGTGGGTGAGGGGGTTCTTCTTGTGCCTGTTCGGGACGTCATAGCGGACGCTTATCGGCACCTCCATGAGCCTGATCCCCCTCTCGCTCGCCTTCACTATCATGTCCGTCTCTATTGAGTAACCCTCACCCTTTAAGTCCAGCCTCTCAAGGGCCCTCCTGTTCAGCGCCCTGAAGCCGCTCTGAGAGTCGACATCGACGTTCGATGCAACCTTGGTGCTTTTGTTCAGCACCCACAGGCCCAAACGCCTGTAGAGGGGGATTTCCTTTTTGCTCCCGTTTAAGTACCTCGACCCTATTACGAGATCCGCCTCCCCTTTGATTATCGGCTCGAGCAGGAGGGGTATCTCGTCGGGGTTGTGCTGGCCGTCGGCATCAATCGTAACAACAACATCATACTCCCGGCTCAATGCGTACTCGAAGCCCGTTTTTAGAGCTGCACCCTTGCCCCTGTTGGTGCTGTGCCTTATAACCGTTGCGCCTCCCTCCCGGGCAATCTCCGAGGTTCTGTCACCTGACCCGTCGTCAACCACCAGAACATCGCCGTACTTCCTTGCTAAAGCAACGACCGAACCAATAGTTAATTCTTCATTGTAAGCGGGAATTACTATGAGGGTCTTCATGTTATTCACCCAGCTCCTTCTTCAGCTTCTCAAAGAGCGGTTTCACATTGGGAATATCTTTCTTTATGGTCAGCCAGACAACCTCCCAATCAACACCGAAATAAGCGTGAATAAACCTATCTCTCATACCAGCCATGACCTTCCAGGGAATCTCCGGATACCTTTCTTTAACCTCTGAAGGAATTCTCTTCACAGCTTCCCCAATTATTTCCAGAGCCCTGACAACCGCATACTGGGTTTTTTCATCCCCCAAAAATTCCCCATAGCTCATGCCCTTAACAAATTTTTCAATCTTTTCAATTGAGTTCAGAACATCATTCACGTAATCTCTTGGGTCACGCTTCATATGTAAACTACCTCCTTGAGGATGTGCTGTTTTATGTATGGTTTCAGGGCTCTCTTCATGACGAGGTCAACTTTTACTCCAAGCAGGTCGCTTAAATACATCTCAAGCTCTATGAACTCGAAGAGCGATGGCGTCTCACAAAAGTCCACAAGAATGTCAACGTCGCTTCTCTCACTCTGCTCTCCTCTAACGTATGATCCAAAAATCCCGATCTCCCTAACCTTAAACTTTCTCTCCAGCTCTCTCCTGTGCTCCTTTAAAATTTTCTCAATCTCCCCAAGATTCATGTTATCCACCGTTCTTCAGCTTCCTTTTCACGAGTCAGCTAGCCTAACCGCCCTCTCAGCGTCAACCTCATCAAAGACCTCATAGGGAACCCCTCCCGGCAGTCCGTTTGGGTATCCCGTTGGGATATAATACTTATCCAGTACAGATGCCTTCTTGATTTTTTCAAATTCTCTGTCATGGGTTATAACTCTCCTGCAGAGCTCTGCCACGGAATGTCCAAAAATCATCATAAATCTCAGCCCTCAGCTCTTTTGCGGATTTTTTGGTTTTCAATGAACTTAAACTTGAGTATCTTTTGATTCGTATTCCAACCTAAGGCTTCTTCTCTTTTTTATCTCCCTTATGATTTTGTCCATGTTTTCCTCCAGCCACTCGTGCCTCTCCTTTGTGTAGTCGCCGTAACCCATCTCAAAGCTCTGAAGGAAGCGAACCATCCCAATCGGGCCTAAAGACTGTGTTAAAGCTTTAATTCCGATTTTTCTAATCTCACTAATTGTTCTAACCTCACTCAATCCCCAACACCTCCTCAACAAACTTAACCGGATTCATAACTCTCACTTTGATTTTATCCCCATTCTCTTTAACCTTTTTGATAAGAGGATCATCTGTCGTCAGCATAATATTGGAGGCCCTTTCGGCGCAGGCAATATGGAGGGCATCCATTGCTTTAATACCCAGCTTCTCTATTTCTTTTGCCCTCTTTATTATTTCGCTTTCAAGGACGACTTTCTCCCTTGCGATGGAAGCCAGTATCTTAACTTTTTCTCTTCTCTCACTATCAGGGATTTTTGAAATTTCATAATCTATAACTTCGCTGCCTATCATTATCCACTCATCGAGGCATCTCTCTAGGACTATAAGAACGGCTTCACTTTCAAGTCGAATCCTCTCATTACTTTGGTCATCAAATGGCCTATTGAGGCAGCAAACATCAAGATATATTCTCATGTTTTTCACCGCTCCTTTCTTCACTCTCTTTTTTCGAGTTCAATATCTTTCTTTTGAAAGCCTCGGGGCGGGGATGCAGTGTTCCTGAGTCAGACATTCAAATCACTGAAATCCTTTTAAGTTTTGGAGTGCTGACCTCCTCCCCATCAATAGCGGG
>JALSON010000073.1 GCA_026986455.1 Thermococcaceae archaeon
TTCATCACCACCATGTAAGAAGAGACCCAAACTGCTGCTGAAGGCATCCCCTAATTCTGATTAGAAAAGGATTATTCCAGCAGGCAACAGTGTGGAGTCCCTCCTTACATCACGATGTATTAGCGTAGGTTATATACTCAAAGTATAAGAGCTTTTTGGTTTTTCATGAAGAACTTGCATATAAAACAATGAATTTAACGGCAGCGGTGGGCCTCTGTTTATTCTCCGGGGTTCGAAATTCAAACTTTAGACTGTGGCTCTTCAAAAATCGGCGGTTTTGGTTTCCTGAACATCATGTCAAGCTCCTTCCTCCGGGTGCTCACCCTCTCAAGCAGCTTTTCAACCCTCCCATCTCCGGGATGCCTGAGCCTGAGCGTCGTCAGAATCCCCTCGGCAAAGCCGAGTATTGCGGCATCAACGAACTCTTTGCCCTTTTTGGACTCCAGCTCCCGGTTAAGGCTCACGAACGATTCTATCCTCGGGATTAAGCCCTCCTCCCCGAGCTCCCTGCACAGGGTTTTCAGTTCCTCCAGCACATCCATGCTATCACCCCCTCTTCAGCTTCAGATTGAAAAATTCAATGGCATTCCTCTCGGTTATCATCTCAACCTCTTCAAAGCTCAGCTCTTTAAGCTTTGCCATCTCCTCAACCGCAAGCTTCACGTAGCACGGTCTGTTTCTCCTGCCCTTGAACGGGCTCATGTAGGGCGAATCGGTCTCAGCTAAAACCGCCTCAACGTCAAGAACCTCTGCTGCGGCTTTAACCTCCGGAATGAAGAGAATGCTGGTGCTTATCCCGATGCGGTGTCCGTTTTCCGCTATCTCCACGGCCAGATCTTTACTTCCAGCAAAAGCGTGAAAATAGGCGTTTATGCCGTAGCGCTGAACGATCTCAAAGGCCTCCCTTTCGGACTCTCTGGCATGAATGACCACGGGCTTTTTGAGTTCAAGAGCCAGTTCGAGGAAGTGCTCGAAAATTTTCCGCTGGTTTTCCCTCTGCCTCTCATTTTCAGCGTAATGATAATCCAGGCCCACCTCGCCAACGGCCACGATATCATCCCTGTGCTCCCGTATGAAGTCCTCGACCTTTCTCACTTTCTCCCAGTTTCCCCGTCTCGCTTCGTTTGGATGGTAGCCGAGGGTCGGGAAGATGAAGCCGAAGTAGGGCTTTAAAAGCTCCCAGCTCTTCCAGACATGGTTCTTTCTGTACTCCGTTATGGAGTCTATGACGGCTTTAAGCTCCCCCATGCATTCCTCAATAACCTCCCCGGCGTTTTTCCTGTAGAATTCAAAATGGGCGTGAGCGTCTATCATGTTCATGTTAAAGATGCCCGCAATAGAAAAGCTTTTCTACCCTTCAACATAATTACCCGTAGTGAATAAAATGCTGTCGCCGGCCGGTTTCTTAACCCCTTTTCTTCCAGATAACCTTCCCGTCCCTCCTTACAACCCTGAGAATGCGGTGATAGGGAATCTGAGCTTCTCCCACAAAGAAATAGCCGCGGCCGAGCTCGATAAGTTCAACGGGGATTTTCTTGACATCGCCGTAGGCCCCTCTGTGCTCAATGATGATGTAGTAATCCTCCTCCCTCTCCCTCGGGTCGTACTTTATCTTTACGAGGGCCTCTTTAACGGAACCCTTCCTCATAAGCCGGACAGCCCCCTGCCTTTAATCCTCACACGCATAAACAGAATATCCCTCATGGATTAAACATCCCCCTTATTCTCCTCAGGTTCTCCTCCCAGTTCTTAATAATCCCTCCGTGACCCGGGAGGCCGAGATAAACATCGAGCTCTGCAAGTTTCCTCAGAGACTCAGCGAGCTTCCGGGTATCTCCGGTGGGAAGGTCACTCCGCCCCACCGTGCCCCTGAACACGGTATCCCCTGTAAAGAGCAGCTTTTCCTTCGGCTCATAGAGGCACGAGCTGCCGGCCGTATGGCCGGGTGTGTGGATGAGTTCAAACCTCAGGGAGCCTATTTTCAAGGTGTCGCCGTCCCTGAGTTTAAAAGCAATCTTCTCCGGCTCATACCTGCGTCCGTAATAGAATGACAGGATCACGTAGTCGTCCCCGCGTTCAAGAAACTCCGCAGCTTTTCTGTGGGCAGCGAAAAGCACTTTCACGTCCTTTCTTTCAAGCCACATCTTCACCGCTGAGTTTCCGCCGACATGATCGAAATGCTCGTGGGTGTTGAAGATTACAGCTTTAGTTACTCCCTTGAGGTATCCCTCCCTCTCCCATACCTCAACATAGCGGTTCCAGTATGTTCCGGTTCCTGTGTCTATTATAAGGGCTTCATTTCTACTTCTAACCAGGTAAATGTTGCTGTCCCAGCCGATGCCTTTGAGCATTACAGTGTTCGGTGGAATCTCCACGGGTACCACCGCAATCACCTCACGGGCTCAAGGGAGGATCGCCTCATCATCTATCAGGAGGGATGAATCTCTTCATCGCCCCATTGAATTAGGCGGGGAGGTTTATAAACTCAACCGCAAAAGCTCATTAGGTGACCATAATGAAGACCGAACGTGCGAAGGAGATACTCCTTCAGCTTTTGAAGATACCCTCCCCTTCCGGGCAGGAAGACCGGATTATGCTTCACATCATGGAGTTCCTCCACAAGCTGAACTACGACGTCCACATAGAGAGCGACGGCCAGATAATAGACCTGGTCGTCAACCCGGAGGCTGAGCTCTTCTATGAGGTTCATGTGGACACGATCCCCATGCGTGTCGAGCCCTTCGTGAGGGGCAACATCGTCTATGGGACAGGTGCGAGCGACATCAAGGGAGGAGCGGCAGCGATACTCCTCATGCTTGAAAACCTCCGCAGGGAAGGGAAAGACCTAAACGTCGGCATCGTTTTCGTCAGCGACGAGGAGCACGGGGGAAGGGGCTCGGCCCTCTTCATGGAACGGTACAAACCAAAGATGGCCGTTGTCTTAGAGCCGACCGATTTAGAAGTCCACATAGCCCACGCAGGAAACCTCGAGGCCTACTTTGAGGTTGATGGAAAAGAGGCCCACGGTGCCTGCCCCGAGAGCGGGATAAATGCGATAGACCAGACCTTCAGGATGATGGAGGAATTCAAGAAGCTCGAACCCTTCAATGCCAGGGGCAGGTACTTCGACGCCCACATCGGCCTCCAGGAGCTGGTCTGCGAAAACCCCTACTACCTGATTCCGGCACTCTGCAAAGGCCGTGTTGAGGCAAGGCTTTTGCCAGATCAGGAGGTTGAGGACATTCTCGACCTCATGGAGCCAATCTTTGAGGAGTATACCATCAGGTATGAATACACGGAGATATGGGATGGCTATGAGCTCGAACCGGACGAGGAGATCGTCCAGCTCGCTAAAAAAGCGATGGAAGTTACCGACATAGACGAGTTCGGCGGGATGAGAAGCTGGACCGATGCGATAAACTTCATGTACAACGGGACGAGGACCATCGTTTTTGGCCCCGGCAACCTCGACATCTCGCACACCAAGAACGAGCACATAGATGTCAGGGATGTTGTTACGGCGAGCGAGTTTTTGAAGGCTCTGAACGAGATTTACGGGAAGGGCAGCTGAGTCCCCTTTTTCTTCTTTGACCCAAGGTTTTTAGGGAGAACCCCCACCAGTAACTGGTGGGGGGTTTGTTAACTCCTTGAGGACGAAACCAACGTCCTTCAGTTCTTCCACATGCTGACCTCCTCCCCTTTGCGAGGGTTCCAGCGAGTTAACCCCTCGCCAGCTGGGAGGTTTGCGGGCTCCCGTCGCCGGTTTCAGCTCAGCCCGCGGGCCCGGTCTTGTGCCCGTTACCCCTACGCGGGGTTATCGCTCAAGGCCACCTTTTGGAGTTTTAAACCGCTCAACGGTGGTTTTTGAAAGGACGCCTCACGGCGTCAACCACTCCACATTGGAGTGGTAACATGAAACCCCTCATCTCATCGGGCTGTCTTACGGTGGCCTCTTCGAGGCCTTGTTACGCTGGCAAAACTTAAAAGGGTTTCGCCTAATTAATGCTCGTCGGGTTGTTTACTGCATCCCCACCCTGAAGGGCAAGGCTTTCAAAAGAAAAATGTAAAACTCCCCAGACTGATCCAGAGGAGAGACGTCGGGAGAATAGAGAAATTCGGAGCTTAAACTCAGCTCTCTTTGGTCCAGTTATCATGTCTCCTCTCCGGAATCTTCTCTTTCCTTCTTATCCACCCAGAAGCGCCTCGTCCGTATGAATCTCTTCTCCTGCTCCATGAGGGCCGCAAGCAGGGCTT
>JALSON010000074.1 GCA_026986455.1 Thermococcaceae archaeon
CGGGAGAAACTTCTATGCTGTCGACCCGAGAACTCTGCCAACAAAGGCCGCCTGGCAAATTGGGGTTGAAACCGCCGAAAAACTCTTGAAGGAGTATAAGAAGAAGCACAGAAAATACCCCGAAAGCATTGGACAGGTCCTCTGGAGTATAGATGGATATAAGGCAGATGGCGAGCAGATAGCCCAGATACTATATTTGCTTGGAGTTAAGCCAATCTGGAAAGGGGACGTGGTTGCAGGGCTTGAAGTAATTCCCTTGGAAGAGCTCGGAAGACCGAGGATTGACGTTCTGGTCAGGATAAGCGGAATCGTTAGAGATACTTTGCCAAACTACATATATCTCATAGATGAGGCGGTAGAAAAGGTCGTTACGCTGGATGAGCCATTAGAAATGAACTACATCAAGAAGCACTACATTGAGCACATTAAAAAGCTAATTGAACTCGGTAAGAGCTTTGAGGAAGCGCAGAGATTTGCCCGCTTTAGAGTCTTCTCCGCTCCACCTGGAGCTTATGGAGCCGGTGTAAACTTGGCGGTTGAGTCCTCGGGGTGGAGAAATGATGAAGATCTGGCAAAGGTCTGGGTTCAGTGGAGCGGCTATGCATATGGAAAGGATGCATTTGGTGTCGATGCCAGGGACTCGTTGGTTTTGAACTTAAGGGAGGTTGACGTCATCAACAGGAACCACATAAGCGATGAGCACGACCCAACGAACTGCTGCTGCTATTTTGCCTATCACGGTGGATTTAAGACGGCGGTTGAAGCCTTAACGGGCAGGAACGTCGAGGTGGTTCAGACCGACACGAGGGATGTGAGCGACGCAAAGATAATCGACATGAAGGACGAGCTTGAGCGCGTTGTGAGGGCAAAGCTGCTCAACGAGCGCTGGATCGAGGAGATGAAGAAGCACGGCTACAGGGGGGCGAACGAGTTTTCAAAGAAGATTCTTCACCTCTACGGCTGGGAGGCAACGACGAAGCTCGTTGAAGACTGGGTTTTTGACGAGATAGCGCAAAAGTACGTTCTTGATGAAGAGATGAGGAGATGGTTCGAAGAGCACAATCCCTACGCCATCGAAGAAATTGCAAGGCGTCTAATAGAGGCCTATGAGCGCGGCCTATGGGAGACGAGTGATGAGCTGATTGAAAGACTCATGGAGGCTTACTCTGAAATTGAGGGGCTTCTGGAGGAACACCTCGGAGAGGGGGAAGTCCAGGGGGGAACCATCGAGATTTACACGGCTGAGGATGACAAACACTGGAGTGAAAAGGTTGAGGAGGTGGATAAAATATGGAGGCTCGTGAAAAACGCTTAATCTTCCCATTTTCGGCAATAGTTGGACAGGAAAAGGCCAAGCTGGCCCTGCTCTGTGTGGCGGTCAATCCGCTGATCGGTGGTGTCCTGCTCGAGGGAGATAAAGGAACTGGGAAATCAACTCTCGTTAGAGCTCTGGCCAACGTTTTGCCCGAGATTGAGGTCGTGGCCGACTGTCCCTTCAACTGCAATCCCGAGCATCCCTTGGAGATGTGCGACAGCTGCTATGAACGCTATGAAAGAGGTGAGAGCCTGCCGGTTGCCAGAAGAAGAATGAGGGTTGTTGATTTGCCCTTAAGCGTTACCATAGATAGACTGGTTGGAACAGTTGATGTGGAGCGCTTTTTGAATGAGGGCAAAAAGGCATTACAGCCGGGAATACTTGCGGAGGCCAACAGGGGAGTGCTTTACATTGATGAAGTCAACCTTCTGGATGACTACATGGCCGATTCGCTACTGGATGCCGCGGCAATGGGATGGAATACCATAGAGAGGGAAGGAATCTCATTCAGGCATCCAGCCCGCTTCATCCTCGTTGGGAGTATGAACCCCGAGGAAGGTGAGCTCAGGCCTCAAATCCTCGACAGATTTGGCTTATGTGTTGAGGTTTCAGCGCCGATGAACCCTGAGGACAGAATAGAGATAGTAAAGCGCGTTGAGGAGTTCCATGAGGATCCAATAGGCTTCTACAGGAAGTTTGAGAGCGAAGAGAAAAAGCTCACCGAGAGGATTATGAAGGCGAGGGAGCTCCTCCCGAAGGTTGAGATAAGCGACGACCTGCTTAAGCTTTTGGCCGAGACAGTGATTAATCTGGGCATAAAGACCAGCAGGGCTGAAATCACCACGATAAAAACGGCCAAAGCAATAGCCGCTTTAAACGGAAGGCGGAGGGTTTCCCTTGAGGACCTGGAGAAGGCCATGGAGCTGGCTTTGCCACACCGCCTGCGGGATAAGCCCTTCCAAAAGCCGCCGCAGATGAAGCCTCCAAAGCCCGAAGGGGATAAGCATGAGCATAAGCACGACCACAGGCATGAGCAGGGGAAGGAAGAAAAAAGCGGGAGCTCTCGAAGTCAGGGGGTTGGAAACCTTGAGCAGAATTTTCGCTCAATGGAGGTTAAAATTCCAGGGATAGAGGGCAAGAACTTTGATGGAGGCGAATTCACAGGCTACCGCTCCTCAAGGGATGTAAGCGTTACCGTGGTGAACTTTCCAAAGGGGATTCCCGTGTCGTACCTTCCGCCCGCCAACGGCAAAATTAAGGATGTGGATTTTTATAACTCCATGGTATGGGCCGTGCTCAGCGGTAAAAAGCCCCCGATAAGGCTTGATCTAAAGGATATACGTGTGAGAGTTAGAAAGGCAAAGGCTCCTACGCTCTGGGTTCTCCTCCTGGACTCAAGCGGAAGCATGGCCGTCAAGAGGAGAATAAGCATTGCAAAGGGGATAGCGGAAAAGCTGGTTGAAAACGGGTACACAAAGCGGTCAAAGATGGCACTAATAGTCGCCAAAGGCAAACAGGCGGAGGTTTTCGTTCCGCCAACCAGGAACTACTGGGAGGTGCTTGAGAGGATAGAGAGCGTCCCAACCGGAGGGAGGACGCCTTTAAGCTCCGCCCTCTACAATCTTTTGCTTCTCGCCAACAGGGAGAGGATGAAGGATAAATCCCTGAAGGTCAGGGCTTTTCTGATAACAGATGGAAAGGCAAACGTTCCCTTCTCTGGTAAAAGAATTAAGGATGAAATCGCCGAGCTCGCAAAGGCGCTGAGGAAGAAGGATATCGAGCTCAGCATTTACGATACGAGGGGAGGTGGGATAAGTCCCGGAGTTTCATACGTTTCCCTCTTGGAGAAGGTTGCCGGGGCGAAGGTGTACAGGAGCTGAATGACCGAAAAATTTATAAATAACCTAAAGGAACCATAAACCGGAAGTACCTGTTGTAACTAAAAGCCCTCCTTCGAGGAAATAAAAAACAGAAGGAGGTGGTTAGAGATGGCCCAGCTCGCAGGACAGCCGGTTGTTATTCTGCCCGAAGGAACCCAGAGGTACGTCGGAAGGGACGCCCAGAGGTTAAACATTTTAGCTGCAAGGATTATAGCCGAGACGGTTAGAACAACCCTCGGCCCGAAGGGTATGGATAAAATGCTCGTCGACAGCCTCGGCGACATCGTCATCACCAACGACGGTGCAACCATACTCGACGAGATGGACATCCAGCACCCTGCTGCCAAGATGATGGTTGAGGTTGCCAAGACTCAGGACAAGGAGGCGGGTGATGGTACCACCACTGCCGTCGTCATCGCCGGCGAGCTCCTCAGGAAGGCCGAGGAGTTGCTCGACCAGAACATCCACCCGAGCATAGTCATCAAGGGTTACGCTTTGGCGGCTGAAAAGGCCCAGGAGATACTTGACGAGATAGCCAAGGATGTGGATGTTGAGGACGTTGAGACCCTCAAGAAGGCCGCTGTTACAGCCATCACCGGAAAGGCAGCGGAGGAGGAGCGCGAGTACCTCGCGGGGATAGCCGTTGAGGCCGTCAGACAGGTCGCAGAGAAAATTGACGGAAAGTACAAGGTGGACCTCGACAACATAAAGTTCGAGAAGAAGGAGGGCGGAAGCGTCAAGGACACCAAGCTCATCAGAGGTGTCGTCATCGACAAGGAGGTCGTCCACCCCGGCATGCCCAAGAGGGTTGAGAACGCCAAGATAGCGCTCATCAACGAGGCCCTTGAGGTCAAGGAGACTGAAACAGATGCCGAGATCAGGATCACCAGCCCGGAGCAGCTCCAGGCCTTCCTTGAGCAGGAGGAGAAGATGCTCCGCGAGATGGTCGAGAAGATCAAGGAGGTCGGCGCCAACGTCGTCTTCGTCCAGAAGGGCATTGACGACCTCGCCCAGCACTA
>JALSON010000075.1 GCA_026986455.1 Thermococcaceae archaeon
GTATCTCCTGTAATCACGACGGCAGTGGCAACGAATCCCCAGAACACCATGGCCCTAGCAATGATATCAAAAACCTCCTTCGGAAGGTAGAGCCTGCCATGGGTCTTCTCGATTATTTCTGGAAGGCGCTTTACGTCATTCCGCGAGTACCCGTAGCGCTCAAGGGCCTTTCCGACGAAGTGAAGCGCCACAAGGAGAAACGGGACGAGAAGGAGGAAAGCAACGAAAAGAGTCACGGCGTTGAGATTTTTCCTCGTTTGGGAGGAGAGAGTCCACAGGGCGAACCAGAAGCCCGGAACGAGGAGCCACGGGATGAGGTAGCCCCTGATGAAGACCCGCGTGGCGGTTAATATCCTCTCGAGTAAATAAGTCTTTTGAAACCCTTGCAACTTATGCCCCCGTAAGTTACTTACGCCCCCAGAACCTGCAACTCAAAAGAGTAAACCACAAAGAAACGGGAATGAACTAAGGCAGCGGAACCCTCTCCACCTCAAGCCTGTCGAAGGTCGGGTACTCCTCAACGATGAAGAACCGCACGTCGCCTTCAATCGCCTCGACCAGCTCGACGGCAACCTCTTCAGGCATCTCTATCCTTCCTTTCTCACGGTTGAGGTAGAGCCACTCCGCAGGAACCTCCGCCTCCTCAACGAGGAGCGCGTAGAGCTCGTCTAGGTCGTCGTATTCGGCAATCCCAAACCGGAGCGTCCCGTCCTCGGTTATCTCCATGTAGGGCCTAGCGACGTTCCCCGCCATCCTCCTCAGCCTGTTCTTGAGCTGGACGGCGTCCTTCAGCCTGGCAGTGCACAGGTGGTAGCTCAGCGAGGTATTTTCTTCGCCCCACTCTAAGAGCTTCAGGCCCAGCTCAAGGGAGCCCTTTATTGCCGCGCTCTCGTCGCTTATCGGCCGATAACCCCTCTCCACCAGCGCCCTCAGGTTCGTCTCGCTGAACTCAAGTTCGTTCACGTTGAGGAACTTCGCCCCGAGATCATCGAGAAACTCCGCGTACCACCTCATCCTCCCGAATCCCCCTGGAATCGAGGGAATCTCGCCGCCGATGTCCCAGTCGAAGTCGAAGGCGTTCCTTATATTCTCAATCTCAACCTTGAAGAGCTTCGAGTTCGGGTTGAATAGGTCCGGGTGGAATCGTATCTCATCCAGACCGGTGTCGTAGAGCATCTCAAGGTTCTTCTTGGTGGCCAGAGCGCCCGTCGTGTACAGGTGAACGTGGAAGTCCTCGCCGAATGCTTCCTTCAGAGAGCGGATATACTCAACGGTCCTGTCTAATCTCACCAGCGGGTCCCCGCCGGTGACGCCAGCCCCCTTTGCTTCCTGAATCATCGCTTCTCCTATGATGTCATCAACGCTCTTAACCGGCCTCTCGTTGGCGTAGACGACGTCTCCTCTCCTCCACGGACTCAGCGGGCAGTAGAAGCAGTCCCTCGGGCAGGCTCCGGTCGTGAAGATGACTAACTTTTCCCCCCTAACGCAGAGCTGGCAGCCCTTCGGCAACCCGCGGACGGCGTATGAAAAGTAAGGTGTTTCCCTCGCACTCATGGGGGATTGTTCGGGGTAGCACTTAAAAAGGTTGGCGGGCAAAGTTGAGCAGATGCCTATGAGGGAGAAGCCGAAGTATTTACCCCCAACCCTTCGCGATAAGCACCGCTACATAGCATTTCAGGTGATCGGGGAGAGGCCGTTTAAGAGGGATGAGATAAAGAGGGCGGTATGGGATGCGAGCCTCTCAGCGCTCGGTGTTCTTGGCTCGGCCAAAACCAAACCCTGGCTAATCAAGTTCGACGAGAAGAGCCAGACAGGAATCATCAGAGTTGATAGAAAGCATGTCGAGGAGCTGCGCTTCGCCCTGGCCCTCGTAACAGGGATAAACGGCTCAAAGGCCATCTTCAGAACCCTCGGCGTTTCGGGGACAATAAAAAGATTGAAAATAAAGTTTCTGAAGGAGTTCGGGTGGCGCTAACGAACGAAGGATATGGCTTTATCCACGCTGTCTCTGTAGACCCTCAGATACCTCCTGCATGCAGCCTCCCATGTGAATGCCCTGACCCTCACTTTCCCGTTTTCCCTTAGCCTGTTCAGGGTCTCCTCATCAAGCTCCTTTGCCCGTATCATGGCCCTCGCAAGGGCGAATGAGTCCCTCGGAGGCACGAGCATCCCGCTGGCATTCTCGGGATCGGCGTCTATGTCTATTATGGTGTCCTTTATGCCCCCGACGGCCGAGCCTATTGGCACGGCACCGAGGCACATGGCCTCAAGCTGGACGAGCCCGAATGGCTCAAAGTAGGACGGAACCACGACGAAATCCACCGAGCCGTAGAGCTCCCTGGCCTCCTCTCTCTTAAGGAGCCTTGTCACCGCCTTGAAGTTCGGGAAGCGGTTTTCCATTGCATGCGCCCACCTCTCAAGTCCGGGGTCGCCCTTGCCTATCACGATAAAGCGCATCTCGCTGAAGGCAGGGTCTTTGGAGAGCAGCTCTATTGCATGGAAGAGGGTATCAACTCCCTTCTGTGCCTTGTC
Source organism: Thermococcaceae archaeon (assembly GCA_026986455.1). Lineage (GTDB taxonomy): Archaea > Methanobacteriota_B > Thermococci > Thermococcales > Thermococcaceae > Thermococcus. The sequence goes on from JALSON010000075.1 coordinate 2,533, forward strand.
AAAGCGCCCTATGAACATGAATGTCTTGCCATCACTCATGCCGAACTTTTCAAGGATTTTTTTCCTGCGTTCCTTCCTGTCCCCGCTCAGGAATGCCTCGTTCCAGAAGGAGCAGTCTATTCCGTTGAACACGTGAGTTACCTTGCCCTCGAACATGCCGAAGAAGCCCCACTCCTCCCACATGTAGCTCCTGCTGACGGTTGTCACTGCATCTGCTATGTATGCCAGTGTGTGCTCGGGGTCGATATCTGGATAAGGCGCCAGCTCTCCAACCTGGGCGTCATGGAAGAAATGGCCGGGTATCTTGGCTTTGTTGAGTCTGTGGATTGTTGCAGTAAGGGGGATGTGGAAGTACTTCTTGATGAGGGCCGCTGCAAAGACCGTGTGCCAGTCATGGGCATGCACTGCTTCCGGCTTTTCCTCACTTTTCAGGAGTTCATTGAGCAGGCCTGCACTTGCCTTTCCAAAATGAACGGTCTTTTGAAGCAGTCCTTCCCATTCGGGACCATAGACATCGGGATTATCGAGGAGGACATCACTCAGGGCAAACACCCTGACACCGTTCTGGTTCCTTTCGTATGCCTTGACCTCGAACTCTCCCCCAAATGCTGCAATCCTGAAAGCCGCTGCCTCTTTCCCTCCAATACGACCGTGGGAGGGTGTGAAGACAATGACTTCATGTCCCAGCTTTGCCAGCCCTTCCGCTATGCTCGTAACAGCCTCCGCCAGTCCGCCCACCTTCACAGGCAGGTATTCAAATGCAAGTAAAAGCACCTTCATTCCGATCACCTACTCAAGCAGTATGAACTTTTCCCCTTCTATGTCCTCAAAGTAGCTTCCGAGACCGCCGATCTTCCATTCCTTCCCTGCCATGTCCCGAACTGTTATGCTTGCGGTCAGGGGAGTGTATTCGTATTCGACAACCTGGCCTTCGAGGTTTATGGGCTCTTTACTCTCAACGAGTCTGCCCACAATTTCGACCTTCTTCGGAAGGGAGGTGTGCTTGAGAACGGTTATAAGTGTTCTGATGTTGACCAGACTCAGCGGCTTTCCGATATTTCCATACTCTATCGGCTTAACGACCTCGCTGTTGTCCAGATATATCGTGTAGAACCAGTGCATGTAGTTCTGGATTATCTTCGGACTCTTGGCCCAGAATGAGTAGAACTTCTCCCTTCTCCTGTCCCTAGGCAATGCGCCGAAGAAGAGGGCATAGTCGATGTCCCCTATTATCCAGCTTGCCATGAGCCACGGCGCCCCTCCGCTTCTGGCAAGCAGCACGTTATCCCTTCTGAGCCACTCCGGGACCTCGTCGAAGTTGCTTATTATCACGAAAACGATGTCCCTTCTCTTCCTTATCTCCTCCCTGAGGAGCCGGAGGAACTCAAATGGCGTGTTTATAAGCACCTCGTACTTCGCTGTCCTTATGATATACTCGGCCCTTTCAAGGGTGTTCTCAAAGCCGTGTATCGTCCAGATTTCGGGGAGGTCTTCCCCATGAACGGAGCGGTACAGTTCGAGAAAGGCTTTTTTCAGGCCGTCTATGTCCCTTATGAAGTCCTCTTTGAGCTTTTCAAGCACGACCTCGGGATTGACCGGCTTGTAGAGCCTTGGAGTGCCGTGCATCACGTCAACGAAACCCTTCCTGTGAAGGGAGCTCAGGACGTCGTAGACCCTC
>JALSON010000076.1 GCA_026986455.1 Thermococcaceae archaeon
ATTTACCGCTTGATGACCTTCCAAAGCTGAAAGACAACCCAAATGTTAAAGTTGACCAGACCCCCTCCTATCAGGAGCTCTATGCGTTTTTCAACACCAAAAAGAAGCCCCTGGATAACAAACTCGTCAGACAGGCTCTGAGCTATGCCGTTCCATACAGGGATATCGTCGATTATGTCCTCCACGGATACGGCGAGGTTGCAAAGGGGCCCATACCCAAGGGCATGCTGGGATACTTTGAGGACATGATGACGTATAACTATGACATTGACAAAGCCAAGCAGCTGCTTGCCCAGGCGGGATACCCGAACGGCGGATTTAAGCTCGTATTAACCTACACCCAGGGAGACCAGGCCGAGGCTAAAGTTGCGGAGATTATAAAAGCAGAGTGGAAGAAGCTCGGCGTGGATGTTGAGATAAGGCCGATGAACTGGGAGCAGCAGTGGGCTCTGGCCAAGAGCGATCCCGAAAAGGCTCAGGATATACTCATGATGTACTGGTGGCCGACCTACCCGACACCCTATGACTTCCTCTTCAACATGTTCCACTGCGAGAAGGAGATAAACTTCAACCTCTGCTACTACTGCAACCCCGAGTTCGATAAAGCTATTGATGAGGCTGTTACCTTGGAGGGTATCAATCCTGAGAAGGCTGCCGGGCTCTACAAGAAGGCGGAGCAGATGCTCGTTGAGGATGCTCCTGCGATATTCTTCTACAACCCGGATGACGTCTATGTCTACCACAAGAGCATAAAGGGATTTAAGGACAACCCCGGCTACCCGCAGGTTGTGTTCTTCTATGAACTCCACAAGGCCTGATTTCCTTCTTTTATTTTGCATGGAGGGACAGCCATGAAGTTCAGGGAATATGTCATTTACAGACTCGTGCTGGCGGTTTTTGTTATTGTGGGCGTTGTTACGGTTGTGTTTTTTATATCCCGTGTGATCCCCTCTGATCCTGCTGCCCTCTGGGTTGGTGCTCATCCCACCCCCGAGGCAATTGAAAAAGCCAGAGAACAGCTTCACCTGAATGACCCTCTTCTGAAGCAGTTTGGATACTATCTCTGGTCGCTCATCCATGGGGATTTGGGGGTTTCAATAAGAACCCACAATCCCGTTGCCCAGGACCTCAAATCAGCTTTCACGGCAACCTTTGAGCTCATACTGGTGGCCGAATTCCTGGCTGTAATCGTGGGGATACCCCTGGGAGTTTATTCCGCTGTTAAAAAGGATTCATGGCTGGATAATCTGAGCAGGATATTTGCGATAAGCGGTGTCTCCCTGCCGGCCTTCTGGTTTGGAATAGTTCTCCAGCTCATTTTCTTCAAACACCTCGGCCTCCTCCCCCTGGCCGGCAGGGTGGGCACCGTGGTGATGCTTGAGCATCCTCTCCATGTCATAACAGGCTTCTACCTGCTTGATTCGCTGATAACGGGCAACTTTCCCGTGTTTGTGGATGCGCTGAAGCATTTGATTCTCCCTGCGGTAACCCTCGCCATGTATCCTGTGGGGCTCATAACGAGGCAGGTTAGATCAATGATGATAGAGGTGCTCAATGAGAATTACATAAGAACAGCATGGGCGTACGGATTGCCCCCGAAGAAGATATACTTTAAATATGCCCTGAAGAATGCCATAGCGCCCGCTTTAATCACGGTAGGACTTTCGTTCGCATACACGCTGATCGGGGCATTTCTCGTTGAGCTGATATTCAACTGGCCAGGCCTTGGGAGGTATGCGGCATATGCGATAATGAGCATGGATTATCCGGCGGTTCTCGGTGTTACCATAATTGCAGCAACTGCATACGTCTTCATCAATCTGATTGTCGACCTGATTCAGGTTCGTCTTGATCCGAGAATAAAGCTGTGAGGGAGAAAAATGGAAATTGAGAAAATGAAGAAAGGGGAAACGGTTGAAATTCCGCTTATAAGCAAGCCCTTCATGGCGTTTTGATTCCAAAATAAGTCTGTGAGGGAGAAAAATGAGAAAGGAGGAAACGATTAAAATCCTGCTCAGGAACAAGCTCTCAATAGTGGGACTCTCAGTAATAGTGGCTCTAATCATCATAGCAATCTTCGCACCGATTTTGGCTCCATATCCTGATCAGGCGCTCGGAGAGCCCAATTTGAAGGAACGCCTGCAGCCGCCCAGCAGACTGCATCCCTTTGGAACAGACCATCTTGGAAGGGACATACTGAGCAGGGTGATTTACGGGGCAAGGACATCGTTGATAGTGGGATTCTCCGTTGTCCTCCTCGCCCTGCTTATAGGCGTCCCCCTCGGATTGATTGCCGGCTACTTCGGGGGCAAAGTCGACCTGATTATAATGAGGATAACTGATATCTTCCTCGCGTTCCCTCCCCTCCTCCTAGCCCTTCTCATTGCCACAACCCTCGGCAGGGGGATGCTCAACGCCATACTGGCCCTTGCGATAAGCTGGTGGCCCTGGTACACCCGGCTGGCAAGGGGGATGGCAATTTCCGTGAAAGAGAGACCCTATGTTGAGGCCTCAAAGGCCATGGGAATATCGGACTGGAAGATTATGATAAGGCACGTCCTTCCGAACTCCCTCTCCCCCCTAATTGTTCAGGCCACAATGGATATGGGCTCAGCAATTCTGGAGGCAGCGGCATTGAGCTTTCTAGGCCTTGGTGTGCAGCCACCGACGCCGGATTGGGGGCTTATGGTTAGTGAAGGAAAGGATTACTTCCTCAACTACTGGTGGTATCCCGTATTCCCAGGTCTGGCCATCTTCATTACAGTCATGGCCTTCAACCTGCTCGGGGATGCCGTTAGGGAGGTCATAGACCCAAGACTGAGGAGGAGATTGCTATGAGAAGATTCCTCTGCCTCTACGTCAACCTCAAAATATGGACTCTCAAACTGAGGAGGAGATCGCCATGAAAAAGCTCCTCGAAATAGATAATCTTTACATCAACTTCAAAACCCTCTGGGGTGTCGCAAAAGTTCTAAACGGCGTTAGTTTTGATATAAGGGAAGGGGAGATTTTCGGTCTCGTTGGGGAAACCGGATGCGGGAAGAGCGTAACTGCGCTGAGCATTTTAAGGCTGCTGCCCCCAAATGCCGAGATTTCAGGCAGAATACTCTTTAAAGGGGAGAACCTGCTTGAAAAGCCGGAGGATGAGATGAGGAGAATAAGGGGGAAGGAGATTTCGATAATCTTTCAGGATCCAATGACATCCCTGAATCCCCTGTTCAGGGTGAGGGATCAGATGCTTGACATTATAGAGCTCCACGAGGGGCTCAGCAGGGAAGAAGCGGAAAAACATGCCGAGAAACTGCTGAAAGCTGTCGGACTTTCTGATCCCGAGAGAATCCTGAATTCCTATCCTCACGAGCTTAGCGGGGGAATGAGGCAGAGGATTATGATAGCGATGGCACTGTCCTCAAACCCTTCCCTGCTCATAGCCGACGAGCCCACAACTGCCCTTGATGTGACGATTCAGAAGCAAATTCTTGAGCTGATACTTGACCTGAGAAGCAGGTATAACTTCTCGGTGCTGCTGATAACCCATGATCTCGGGGTTGTGGCAGAGGTGTGCGACAGAGTGGGTGTGATGTATGCCGGGAATATAGTGGAGGTTGCACCCACGGAGGAGCTTTTTGAAAATCCCCTCCATCCATACACCCAGGGTTTGCTTTCTGTGGTGCCTGATCCAAGGATAAAGAAGCCTCTTAAGCCCCTGAGGGGCAGTGTCCCAAGCTTGCTCAATCCACCCGGCGGATGCAGATTCCACCCGAGATGCATCTATGCAAAGGACATCTGCGAGGAAATAAAACCGGAGCTCCATGAATACTCTCCGGGGCATTTCGTGGCCTGCCACCTCTATGGGGGTGAGAGCGGTGATTAGAGTGGAGCATCTCAAGAAATACTTTCCAATAACACATGGGTTCATAAGGAAAAAAACCGTCTGGCTGAAGGCTGTTGATGATGTTTCATTTGAAATCAGGGATGGAGAAACTTTCGGCCTTGTGGGGGAGAGCGGAAGCGGAAAATCCACAACAGGCAGAACGATCCTGAGGCTTTACGAGCCCACTGGAGGTAGGGTTTATTTCAATGACATAGAGGTAACCGCATTATCAAAGCAGGAGCTTAAAGAGCTCAGGCCGAAAATGCAGATAATATATCAGGATCCGTACTCCTCCCTGAATCCAAGGCTAACAATTTTCGATATCATTGCGGAGCC
>JALSON010000077.1 GCA_026986455.1 Thermococcaceae archaeon
TGGAAGCTGTGGGGCTCAGCGAGGAGCACGCAAAGAAGTATCCCGATGAGATAAGCGGCGGGCAGTGTCAGAGGGTTGCGATAGCGAGGGCTTTAGCTTTAAATCCCGAATTCCTCGTTCTGGATGAGCCCACATCCGCTTTAGATGTTTCGGTTCAGGCGCAGGTTTTGAATCTCCTTGAGAGACTCCAGAAGGAAAGAAACCTGACGTATCTATTTATTTCTCATGATCTGGGTGTTGTCAGGTATCTGGCGGATAGGGTTGGTGTCATGTACCTCGGTAAGCTTGTTGAGATAGGAACGATAGAGCAGGTTTTCGACAATCCAGCCCATCCCTACACGAGAATGCTGCTGAGCTCCATTCCTGTGCCTGATCCAAAAGCCAGGGCTGCCAGAAGGGAGAAGGTTATTGGGGAGATTCCAAGCCCCTTGAATCCCCCGAGCGGCTGCAGGTTCCACACGAGATGTCCCTATGCAAGGGAACTCTGCAGGAAGGAGGAGCCCGGGATGATTGAAATCGAGAAGGGACATTTTGTCAGATGTCACTTTGTGGGTGAGCTGCAATGATAGTTGTTCTGGATCCGATAAAGGACGAAGGCGGGATTTTTGAGAGGGAGGTCAGGGAATATCTCTCGGCACACTACCCCGGTGATGCCTTTGAGGTTCTGACCCTTGAGAAGGGGCCGGCATCGATAGGGAACTTCACCCAGAAAACGCTTGCATGTTCCGGTGTTCTGGAGTCCGTGGATAGGCTTAAAGATGCCTCTGCAGTCGTGATAAACTGCTTTGCTGATCCATGTCTGTTTGAGCTCCGGGAGAATCTCGATGTTCCTGTTTTCGGAGCAGGGGAGACAACGATGCACATAGCTTCAATGCTGGGCGAATTCTCCGTGATCGGGCCGGGGGATAATTTAATCTCATGGACACGGATACAGGCAAGGGAATACGGTGTTTTTGATAAACTGGTTTCTGTCAGGAGGATAAAACTCCCTGTGGATGAGATACTCAAAAACAACCGGGCATTATATGAGGAAACCCGGAATGCATGCATAAGGGCCATTGAGGATGGTGCTGACGTCCTCGTTTTGGGATGCACTGGCTTCGCAAACATCGCGGAAAAGCTCGGAAGGGAAATCTGGGATGAATTCAAAATCCCGGTCCTTGAACCCCTTTTGACCACGTATGGTGTTGCACGCTCTTTATATCCAATTCTGAAACACGGGAAAAAAGGTTTGTTCTCTGGGAGGTGAAAAAATGGAGATGGGAATAAAAGTGAAAGTGCTCGGTGAACAGGATTTGAGGGACATCTTGGAGGGATGCACGGTTCTCGGAACCGGGGGCGGCGGAAGCCCTGAAGAGGGCTGGAAGATGGTGGCTAAGGAGCTGAAGGCAGGAAGGGAGTTCAAGTTAGCAAAGCTTGAAGAAATTCCGGATGAAGGAATTGTCCCAATGCCGTACTTCGTTGGTTCGCTGGCCGCTGAAAAAGTCAGATCCATCTATGAAGAAGGTGAAGCAGCCCGCTCCTACAGGCTTCTTGAGGAGTTCATGGGAAAGGAATTTGCGGGTGTTATTTCAACCGAGCTTGGAGGAGCGAATACAGCGGCAGCCCTGGCAACAGCAGCGAGGCTTGGAAAGCCCATAGTGGATGGGGATCCTGCGGGGAGGTCTGTTCCGGAGCTTCAGCATACCACCTATTACATCGTGGGTGTTGAAATGGCACCTTTCTCTGTGGTTACCCCTCACGGGGATGAAATGGTGGTTGCAAGGGTTAAAGATGACTTCCAGGCGGAGAAAATTGTCAGAGCTGTTGCAGCTTCGCTTAAAACGAATGTTGGCGTTACATCTCATCCGGTAACCGGCAGGAACCTCAGGGCTTCAGTTGTTAGAGATGCTATCTCCCATGCTCTCTCGCT
>JALSON010000078.1 GCA_026986455.1 Thermococcaceae archaeon
CTTGGAAGAGCGTTGAGAACCGCAAGGGAAGAAGGCAGGGATCCTGTAAAATCTCTGCTCGAAGCCGGAAACGGGTTTTTGCTCTTCAAAGGCATCGTCACGAAAGCCAGCTGGCGGGAGGAGAACGGCTTCACGGTGGGGGAGTTTGAGCTTGAGGGGTGCGATGAGTTCAGGGGAGAAACATACAGGGTCTGGTACAAGAATGAAAACCTGATATCATGGAGAAATGGGGAAGTTGATGTCACTATACCGGATTTGATATCCGTGCTAACGCCCGATGGATATCCCGTGACAAACCCAAACGTAAAGGAGGGGAAGGAGTACGTTATCGTTGGATTTCCAGCGCCAGAACTCTGGAGAACCCCGAAGGGACTTGAGATTTTCGGACCGAAGTATCTTGGACTTGAGAGAGAATACATACCAATTGAGAGGAGACGCCTCTGATTCTTTACTTTATGCGGGGTGCTAACCGTGAGGATACTGGTTATAAATCCTGTGGGAACTGATAGATGGAATGAATCCGACAGAAAAATATACGAACGCTTTGCATCAGAGCACACTGCTATCGATGTTGTGTGCCTTGAGGAGGGGCCGGAATCAATAGAAAACCGAATTGTAGAGGCCGAAGTTCTGCCGCTCATAGTTAAAAAGGCGCTGGAGCTCCATTCAAGGTATGACGGAATTATCGTGAACTGCTGTCTTGATCCTGCTGTGGATGTGATCAGATCTGCCGTTGAAACGCCCGCAGTTGGGCCATGTCAGGCCTCTCTGGCTCTTGCCTCGGTCATCGGGAGGAAAATCGGCATAGTAACCGTATCAAAAACTGCCCCACCGCTTTTTGAGGAGCTCGTGCTGAAGTACAGGATGGAGGAGCGTGTGGTCAGTATAAGGGGGATAGACCTCTCAGTTCCCGAAATTGATACCGACAGGGAGAGGACGATGGCACTTCTCAGGGAGGAAATCAGCAATGCCATAAAGGATGGTGCTGATGTCATCATCTTGGGATGCACCGGGCTGGCCGGTTTTGCGGAGGAGCTTCAGAAATTCTTCAGCGTGCCCATTCTTGATCCCGTTGCATGTGCCATTAAAATCATGGAGGATGTCGTGGGAATGAGGGGTGGGTGCCATGAATGAGCTCTCCATAGAGGTTCAGGAGGGGGCATATGCCCTGGTCAGGGATGTAATGAAGGTGAAACGGGGGGAGAGTGTTGTTATAACCGCCGATACCGGAAGCGACTGGCAGGTCGTTGAGGCGACGGCTAAAGCGGCAAAGCTCCTCGGGGCGAAGCCCCTCGTCCTGTGGTATTCAATGCCTCCTCACGTTGGAAAGGCTGCAGACCCGTATCTGCCTTTGAAACCTCTGGAGGCGGCTTTAAAAAATGTTGATGTGTGGATTGAGTTTAACAGGAGCTGGCTCCTCTACTCGACACCGTGGGATAACGTGATGGCAGAGGGCAGGGTCAGGTATATCTGTCTGGTCGGGATGACGGGTGAAATGATGGTTAGGAACATTGGAAGGATCAATATTCCAGCGCTTCTCGAATTCCAGAGAACCCTCGCGGAGATAACGAAAAACACCAGGAAGATGGAGATTACGAGTCCGGCTGGGATGAAAATTGAGTTTGAGAACGATCCCGAAAGGCCTGTCTTTACGGAGGGGGATGTTAGCGGGCCTGGGGATTACATGCTCTTCGGTCAGGTTGACTGGGCACCGATCGAGGAGACAATCAACGGAACAATAGTCTTTGACGGCTCTGTCTGGCCGCCAATTGGACTGCTCAAGGAGCCTATTTTCCTCAGAGTTGAGGCAGGGAAGGTCACCGGTATCGAAGGGGGATGGGAGGCAAAGGTCTTCGAAAAATGGCTCAGAAGCTTCAATGATCCAAACATGTTTAACATTGCCCACCTCTCCTATGGCTGCAATCCGGGAGCAAAGCTCACTGGCAACATCCTGGAGGATGAGAGGGTATGGGGTGCCGTTGAATGGGGTCTGGGCAATCAGGCGGCGAGCTTTAAGGGGAAGTTTGGAGCTGCAAAAAGCCACACGGATGGCATATGTCTCGCTCCCACTGTGAAGGGAGATAGGAGGTATATCATAAAGAACGGGGAGTACGTGCATCCTAAGCTAAGGAATGTTCAGAAAAAGCTTCTCAAGTAACGTCTGGAGGATTGCGTTATGGAGCTGATGACCGCAATTAAGGGTCGCAGGGCAGTTAGGAGGTTCCGGGCGGAGCCTGTCCCTT
>JALSON010000079.1 GCA_026986455.1 Thermococcaceae archaeon
CCCCATCGCCAGGAGACTCTTTGAGGATTATAAGGAAAAGCTCTCAAAGGGATACGTGAGCCTCAACAACCTGGCCCAGGCCATCGAGCTTATTTACGGTCTTGAAAGGGCCGGCGAGATAGCGAAGGAACTCTTAGATTCCGGCATAAAAGGAGAAAACATTCCGGTAGAGCCTCAGGAGGGTGAGGGCATAGGCTACGTCGAGGCTCCAAGGGGAGTCCTTGTCCACCACTACCGCATAGATGGGAATGGCAACATAGCATACTCAAACATAATAACGCCCACGGCCTTCAACCACGCCATGATGGAGCTGAGCCTTTTCACAGAGGCAGGGAAGAGGTACGGAGAAATGAGTGAGGCAGAGTTTGTGCAGAAGCTTGAGGAAGTCGTAAGAGCTTTCGATCCGTGCATCTCCTGCTCCGTGCACATTGTCAGATTGTGAGAGTCCTTGCATAATTTTTAATTCTTTTTCCCAGCTTATCCGGATTCTTTTTCTCAATTTCCCGGACATTTTTCACCAGTTCAGGCAAAAGATATATATTTCATAATGGAATTATATTATGTTATGGATACACCGATATACGGGGAGGGAACAGCACCATGGACAGTATGGAGGAGCTTTTTAGAATCATTGATGGTGTAAAGCCGGGGGAAACTGTTCTGGTAGAGTATTATCCGTCGTATATCCCGGAATTCGTGACGCTGTCTCTGGTGATGTATGGGAGGAAACGGGGCCTCCCTGTGATTATAGATGACAACTTCGATGCACTCCACGTGATACACAAACATCTGAAGCTGTGGGGGATAGAGGAGGACTTCAGAGATGTCTTTGTAATAAAATCAGACGGAAGCGTGGACATAGGGAATGTTATCGCAAAGATACGCTTCAGCGCCGAACCAGTGGTGTATGTGAGAAGGTATGAGGAAGCGGGTAAAAATGTGCTCCCGCAGCTGGGAGAGTCAATCAACATAGTTCTCGGGCTTGAGAAGATATTCGCCTTTGTCAGCAGCGTCAGAGAGTTCTATCTGCTCATAACACGCATCCAGCGTTTTCTCGGCGGTCAGAGGAAGGCATTTTACCTCGTCAATAAGGAAACTGCCAAATCGATGGAGTTCAACCCCCTTCCCGAGATGGAGCGCATAGCAAGCACGGTGGTCGAGATAATACCCACCCCCATCTCGGGAAGGATTGTATTCAAGAAAACACCCATTGTGTCCCTCACAGGAACTGAACTCGAAATCCCGACGGAGGTGATGAGCAGTGCGGCCAGCCACAAAGGAAACCGCGTATAGATTCCTTGAACTTGCTCCCTTCGGAGACATAGTCCTTATGGAGGACGAATCTCCCTATGGAACCGCCATAGCGACATATGTTATCGTAAAGTATGCCAGGGAAACAGGAATCCCGGTTTATATCGATGATGTCCTTGATTCGCTCAGCCTGGTGAGCAAACATCTGAAATTTCTGGGAATTGAGGAGGACTTTTCAGATGTGTCGGTCATCAAAACGGGCGGAATTGAAAACGTCGGGAACATCATTGAAAGGCTCCCTGTGGAGAGCGAGCCCATCATGTACATAACCCGCCACAGGGAGATAACCAGGGAAATCCTGTCCAGGGGCAGGCACATAAACATAGTCCTCGGGATGGAGAGGAGGTTTGCTTTCCTCGGTAACAGGCGTGAGTTCTATCTGTTCGTAACCTACCTCAAGGAGCTGCTGGGAAACAGGAACAGGAAGGCGTTCTATATTCTCAACAGAAACATCATACCCGGCATAAAGTTCAACCCCCTCCCTGAGCTTGAGGAGATAGCCAGCACCGTTGTCGAAATCAGGATAAAGGACGGAGTCCACGTGGTGGTTCCCAGGAAAGCGCTTTTCGTTGAGATTATAGGTAAGGAGTTTGCAGGGAAACTCGAAGAAATCATGAGGTGGTGAACCACCTGTCTTAATTTCCTACAAGATGTTGTTTAACCTCCAGCTCTTCACGAAAAGTTTAATTACCTGTAAGCAAATAAAAGTAAGGTGTGAGTATGATCAGGGAAAACGTGCTGGAGGATATTCTGGATACACTGAAATTCGGGGAGAGCATACTCATAGAGTGCAGGCCATCATACATACCTGAATTCACGGTGCTTGCCCTGACAAGGTATGCCAGAAGAAGAAACCTTCCGGTTATAATTGACGACAATCTGGACATGCTGTACACCATAAAGACCAATCTTGAGCTTTTTGGAGTTAAGGAGGACTTCAGCGATGTGAACGTCATAAAGACCGGGGGCAGGATTGAGGTTGGCAATGTCATCAGAAGAATATCAATAACAGAAGCGCCCCCAACGTATATCCAGAAATACAAGCAGGCGGCCCAGGAGGCCTTTCGTGATAGTGACAAAGCCCTCAATATTGTGCTCGGTCTGGAGAGGCTGTTCTACTTCGTGCGCGACCCAGAGGAGTTCTACACAATAATCGTATCAATGCAGGAGTTTCTGGGCAACAAATCCAGAAAGGCCTTCTACATAATCGATAAAAACGTCGCAAAAAGGGCATATATAAACCCCCTCCCAGAAATGGAGAGAATCATGAGCACCGTAATTGACGTCGAAGGGAGGGGAATCTCCGCCAGGCTGTTTTTCAAGAAATCAGCCGCACACAGCTTCAGGGGCAAGGCCGTAGAGGTCACAATGGACGAGATTCTGAGGTGAGGCACTTGTCGTTCCTCTCAAGGTTTTTCAAACACGGGGGAGATGAGACCGCCGTGGTTTCAAGGAAAGCCGCTGGAAGGTTCAGAGTGGATGAGGTTCTCGAAATCGTTGGAAAGCAGGTTCTCATCGGCGAGGTCATTGAGGGCGTGATATACCCCGGCTACAAGGTGAAGGGGGAGGGAGCCGCACCAATCAGGGCCATCCAGCGGGATAGAAAGAGCGTTGACTTTGCCGTTGAATACGACAGGGTTGCCCTGATCCTTGATGGTCATATAACCATAGGAAAAGGGGAAATACTTGAGATATACCAGTCATAGGACTTTTAAGGATTCAGAACAAGTCCCTCCGGTGAGAATATGATAATCCTCGACAACCACTTCCACGTTGACCCCTTCAAGGGCCTCTTCCTTGAGGCGGTCAAGCAGTTCTACAGGGCAGGGGGAACTCATCTCGTCGTGGTCTACAAGACGGCCCACGACTACGGCTTCCCCGGGCTGAAAGCGGAGGACTTCATGAAGGCGATGGACTTCCACCTTGAACTCGTCGAAAAAATCAACAGAGAAACGCCGGTTAAAGCTTTTGCCGTCGTCGGTGTGCATCCGGCCGAGTTCGTCTACCTGGCGGAGCAAAAAGGCCTTGAATACGCCAAAAACGAAGTCATGAAGGCCCTCGAATACGCCCAAAAGCTCTGCCTTGAGGGGAAGGCTATAGCGATAGGCGAGATAGGAAGGCCGCACTACGAGGTGAGCGAGGAAATTTGGCAAGCGAGCATCGAGCTGATGAAGTATGGAATGACTCTGGCCAAAGAGGCCGACTGCGCGGTGCAACTGCATACGGAGAGCTTCGACGAGGAGAAATTCAGGGAGCTTGGGGAGTACGTTAAAGAGGTCGGAATAAAGCCCTATCGCGTTGTTAAGCACTTCTCACCGCCGCTGGTGAAGGTGGCAGAAGAGGTCGGGGTCTTTCCCAGCGTAATAGCCAGCAGGAAGAACATCCAAGAGGCGATAAGGCAGGGTAACCGCTTCATGATGGAGACCGACTACATAGACGACAAGAGAAGGCCGGGTGCCGTCTTAGGCCCGAAGACCGTGCCGAAGAGAACGAAAGCCTTCCTTCAACAGGCTCTCTTCACCGAGGAAGATGTTCACAGGATTCACGTAGAAAATCCGAAGAAGGTTTACGGTGTGGAGATGGCGGAGTGAGGGAAGGGATTTATACTCCTCCGCCCTAAAATCTTCGAGGGGGAGAACGCATGGTAAGGCTTTATTCAGTAGACAAGTTGGGAAGGCGGCGTATAGAGGTAAAGAAAGGGATGTTCAGGAAAGAGATAATAGAGAAGGATTACCACATCTTTGAAGAGATTCCAGAAAGTGCTACGCTGGAAGGAGAAAAAATATATAAGAAACACCTCGCAAGGCGGCTGAAAGACCCAGAAAATGATGGAGTTAGAATATACA
>JALSON010000080.1 GCA_026986455.1 Thermococcaceae archaeon
CTTCCACACCTTTTAAGAATCCGTCATGCTCCCTTTCACACTCAACAACTTTTTGGGCAACTTCAAGGGCTTTTCTAAACGTTTTTTCAAGCTTTTCTCCCTCCTTAACTTTGAATCCCGGCTTTTCAATTTCTTCCTTAATAACACCAAAGCCCTCCCCTTTGAGCAGACGGGTTAGGCTTTTCACGGCTATCCTGTGGAAAATCTCCTGCAGTTCCCTGTTTGTCAGCCCATCCGTAACCTTCAGGGGATTCTTTTTTATATCCTCATAATCCAGACCTGCGGCCTCAGCAATGACACGCTTAATCGAAGGAAAAGCGTAGGAATCATAGGTCATAGCTGTGGCGATGTATTCCGCCAGCCTCTCGGGCTCTTTCGGTGGATATCCAAAGATGTGAAGGCCGAGATTTATTTGAGAGCCTCTCATCAGCTCGACATATCGGTGGATTTCCTCTATCGTCTGCTCCTCATCCTCTGGACTTGCTATTCTTACCTTGTTTTCCTCAGCTTTCTCCAGAATCTGCTCATAAATTTTCTTCTTTCTTGCCTCATCTCCCAGGCTCTTTGCCTTTGCGTATTGGGTTAGAAGGGAGTCGAGATCGTCGAGAACTTCGGCCATAGCCATCGGCGGGTAGATGTGGTCTATCAGTGTCGCATAACCTCTCCGCTTGGCTATAACTCCCTCCATGGGATTGGAGACGGCGTAAACATAAAGGTGCGGAACATCGTCCAGAGAAGCTTCGGGAACACATGAAGGAGAAAGCCCAACGCTTTTTCCGGGCCTGAACTCTAAATAGCCGTGAGTCCCGAAGTGTATCATTACATCTGCTCCAAATACTCGCGTTATCCACCTGTAAACGGCCCACCACTGGTGCGGTGGAACTATTGTTGGATCATGGAGGATTCTGCACACTTTTCCATCACACCTCGCCCCGGCGCAGCCGAACTTCGGCTGTGGCGTAATGAAAATGTTTCCAAACCTTATTCCCGGGACAACGAACTTTCCATCATAAACCATGCCGACGAGCTCCCTGTCCACTTTCCCTGCTAGGACGTCCTCAGGTCTTCCCCAACCTTCGACTATTTTTTCTCTTAGGTCCTCGGGAAGTTCATTGAACCACTCCAGATAGTCCTCCAGGCTTACGAAGTCAACTGCCCCACCATTTTTGACGATTTCTTCCACACTCGTCCATCTGAACTCACTTATCGCCTTTCTTTCCAGAATCATTCTTATCAGCTCTTCTCCATTCTTTGGCAAATCTTCACCAACACGGTAGCCTTCTTCTTTTAACCTGTGCAGAAGTCTAACTATGCTCTCCGGAACATCTAAGCCAAGCCCTACGCCTATGCTGGCCTCAAGCCCCTTACAGGGCGGATTTATCAAAATTATCGCTATTTTAACATCATCTCTGGGCTTCTTCCTCAGCTCGATCCATCTCCCCACCCTCTTCGCGAGGTACCTCATGTGTTCTTCGTATGGTTCTCCGGCCTTGTAGCCCTCAATATTTCTGGTTCCCGCTATGAATATGGGCTCAATCGCTCCTGCAACCTCTGGAATTATCACTCCATAGACCTGCGTCATATAATCAACGCCTTCTCCTTCCTTCCACTCTTTGAGGCCTTTATAGTAGGAGCGAATTGGGGCAAACACAGGGACGTTAAGTTTTTCCAGATTCTTTAAATCAACGGTGCCGAAGGAAATTAAACTTACCAGTGCCTCAATAACTGGTTTTCCCTCCTTCATGAAGAAGTTGAGGGACTCGCTCTTCTCCTTCCCAAGCCCCGTCGTTGAGTCTTTTCCGTAGGTGAAAACAGGGATTACTCCAAACCCCTCACCTTCAAGGGCTTTGATGAGCTCTTCAATTGGCCTGAATTCTCTGTAGAGCCAGGCGCTCCTCCAGAACAGAACTCCAATTAGGGGTCTCCTCTCATAAACTTCCAGATATTCCTCCAGGCTCTCAAAAACCCCTAAATTCGGGTGGTATATGCCCTGCATTGGAACTTCCTTCGGCTCTTCATACTCCCTCTCTTCACCCGCCAGGTTTGCTAAAAACTTAGCTAGGTTTCTTAGATTCTCCTCACCACCGAGGACGTAGTAGGATTTAGCTTTGATAAGGGTATCTTCGGGGACATTGGTTAGGCTTTCCATGCCCGCACATGCGATAACCTTGGCTTTGCTTCCCTTAATTTTCTCCTCCACAACCTCGGGAAGTTCGTGGGCATAAATGAAGATTGCTTTGGCTTTTTCAACTTTTTCGAGCTCTTTCTCACAGTTCTGATCCGTTAAAACGATTCCATCGATTTTTTCCTCTTCCAGTATTTTTTTCAGCACAGGCAGAGGTCTTGCACCGTAGCCAAGTATGAAGCATATCACAACACCACCCCCATTATAAGTACAAGGCATAATATGATAGCGCTCCGTGTCGTCATCGAGATGAGCATAATCTTTGTCCCATCTTTAGCTCCATACAGACCGATATAATAGGGAATCAGCACCCTCAGAAAGGTTATGTTTGCGAGAACTGACCCGAGAAGGAGAGACCTTATCAGGGCTTTTTCACCTATCAATCCGGCTTTTAAGAGGTTTGCACCGAGGGTGTAAGCCGCTATACTGCTCCCCATCGCACTTAAGGCCACACTAATTTCTTCCGGTGAGAGCGGAAGGAAAGCCGCGAAATCTTTTACGAGAGAGGTTAAATACTCAAAAAAGCCCGCAGCTATGAGCAGGGCGGTTATGTAAGTTGCCAGTATCATGGTCTTTAAAATTGGAATTGAGTACTTCCTGGTTTTTGCTAAGGCCTTTCTTAAAACTTTTTTAAATGGCTCCCGGGAATTTTTGGCTGGGTTTTTAACACCTTTTATTTGTTCTGGCCTCTTAATCAGGAGCTTTCCTGCAAATGCAAAAACCGTTGTCTGAATAAACCCAATAAGAACCAGGATTCCGAAATAAAGCAAACCAAGCCCTCCGAGCGTTGCGAGAAGGACCGGAATCATTGAGTTCCAGTGCCTGACCATTGCGGGAAATGCGTTCATGAGGGAGGCTATGTAGAGCTCCTTCCTGCCTATTTTCCCCTCTTTGTAAAAATCTATGAGCATGGCATTTCCCGCCCTCGTGTTTAGGAATGCTGTTGCAAAGGCTAAAGCACACTCCTCCGGAAGATTTGAAATCCTGACAAAGGGTTTTCCCAGAGGGGAAAGCCTGTTGATGATCCCTTTCTCGATTAAAAGCTCGGCTATGAATATCCCAATGAGCAATCCGGGAACGGAACGTTTTAAAAAGCTGAGGGCTATTTTCGTTGAAGTGATGAGTAACTCCTGCATTACACTACCTCCGTTTTTGGTATGATAACCCTGAAGCCATTGAACTCCAGGATGTGAATTGGGACACCGTAAACCTCTTCAAGTATCTCCTCTCTCAAAATCTCGTTTGGCTCTCCAACGGCCCTGATCCTTCCTTCCTTGACCAGAGCTATCCTATCTGAATAAATTGAGGCCAGATTTGGATCATGGAGTGTCAGAATTGCCGTAATCCTTTCTTCCCTCGCAAGTTTTTTAACAATCCCAAGAATCTTCACCTGATTTTTGAAGTCCAGATGAGCGGTAGGCTCGTCAAGAAGAAGGACTTTTGGTTCCTGCACGAGAGCCCTCGCTATTAAAACCAGTTGCAGCTGTCCTCCGCTCAGCCGTGTGTAGGGTCTATCCTTAAACCGCTCCATTCCCAAAAGCCTGAGCTTTTTGAGAGCTTTCTCATAGTGTTCCTCTCTTGGACTCTCGAAAACACCGAGCTGGGATGCCAGGCCCATAACGACAACATCCAAAACCGTGTACGGAAAAGGAGGATGATGGGATTGAGGAACGTAGCCGGCCAACCTGGCCCTCTCTTTTAATGATAAAGAGTGAAAATCTCTGCCGTCTATGAAGACGCACTTTTTCTCTGGCTTTAACAGCCCATAGAGATTCTTTAAAATCGTGGTCTTCCCGCTGCCGTTTGGGCCCAGTAAAGTTAAGATCTCGCCTTCCTTAACCTCAAAGCAAACATTTTCAACACTGAAATCACCATAACTGAATGATAATCCTTTAACTTCAAGCATTCCATCCACCACCCGTCTTTCTCAATAGATAAGCAAAGAAGGGTATCCCAAGCAACGTGGTCAATATCCCGATTGGAATCTCATAGGTGGCTATTGATCTCGCTAAGGTGTCCGCCAGAACCATGAAAGATGCACCAACGGTTATTGAGAGGGGAATTAACTTCTTGTGATCTGGCCCAAAAGCCATTCTAACCATGTGAGGGACCATTAGGCCGACCCATCCGATTATTCCGCAGAAAGCCACTGAAGCGGCTGTGGTCAGGGAAACAAGCACTACAAATATGAATTTTATCTTCTCGGTCTCAACCCCAACGAGCCTAGCCTCCTCTCCGAAGGATAAAACATTCAGCTGCCACCTCATCAGGTATATCACGATGCACCCCGTGAGGATGACTGGGAAGACCACTTTCACCGAATGCCAGTCGGTATCTGCAAAGCTCC
>JALSON010000081.1 GCA_026986455.1 Thermococcaceae archaeon
GAGCCAGTAGACCACACTCGCGAGTTTATCATGACTCATCAGAAACTTGAGCAGCGAGGTTAGTGCGGAGAAGAATGCATTGACTATTATACCGGCGAGAATGAGTGAGACGGGGCTTATTCTGCCCCCTATTTTAGCAAGAGACGTTGTCAAAAACACGGCGAGCAGGGCAAAAGCAAACGCTAAGGGAGTAACGCCCAGACCGAGGGAGAATCCTATTGCCAGGGCAGCTCCAAAGGCGGCCCCGGAGGAAATCCCTAAAATATAGCTGTTGACGAGGGGGTTCCTGAATATTGCCTGGAGAACAGCTCCAGAGACTGCTAAAGCCGAGCCCACCATCATGGCTAAAAGGACCCGGGGAAGTCTTATCTCAAACAGAATTACACGATAAACGCCAGGATAATGATTTTGAATATCAAGATTTAATCTTCCGAGGGTTATCTTGGTCAGGGCCGTGGAGGCAAGCTGTGCGGTTTTTATCAGGAGCATGTTGATAATTGCGGGAAGCGGGATGTGATAAGACCCTATACACAGGCTTATGAGCAGGGAAAAGACGGGGGAAATTAAAAGAAAAAGGAAGAGGAGCCTTTTCATCTTCATGTTCATTGATTAACCCTCCATGCCGTAGAATCTCTTGATGAGCTCCTGATATATTGGCTTCCAGTCCGGGTAGTACCCGGGATAGATCGCATGGCCGAAGGCATAGATTCCGGTAACAAATCTGGGTCCGTAGAGAGCCGCTGCATTCTTTGACCATGAGCTCACCAGTATTCCAACGACATGGCCGTCTTTAACGGCTTTGATCTGCTGCCATCTTGGATCGCTCTTTATCTTTTCCACAGCTTCACTGAGCCTCTCTGCATCCCAATCAACCACTATTAAAATGTCTGTCTTGTTCCCGAAGTATGCTATGAGCTTTTCAAGGTCAAACTTTGGATACTGGGTTGAGAAGTTGTAGTCGAACGCAACGTTGTGCGCTCCCACAAGCTCCGCGGTTTGGGCATATGCCGAGCCCCTGTATGCTATGCTTATTTCTCCCGTTGCGTATTTCCCTGTTATGGATGATCCATAGACTACGAGAACGTTCTTCTTTTTATCGGCGGGTATCCTGCTCGCTATGTCCAAGGCTTCGTTGTAGTACTTCTCCAGGAAGCTCGCCAGTTCTTCAGCCCTCTTCTCTTTATCAAAGACTTTTCCAAGCACTCTTATGATTCTGATGTTCTCGTAGGGCATTTCTGTTCCGGTTGCATTGGAGTCTGGGATTCCAAATGCAAGAACCTTGATCCCAAGTTCTTTAGATCTCTCAATAACATCCTGCTCACCCTTGGTAAAGCCTCCCTTCCAGCGCCCCATCAGGATTAAATCGGGTTTGAGGCCGGCCACGGTTTCCCAGTTGATGGCTTTTTCCCAGGTTGTCCCGACGGTGGGTTTTTTCCTGATGTTTTCTGGCAGAAACTGGTCGTAGGGCACGTATTTCCCTATGCCAACGATTCTATCTGCGACTCCAAGGCAGTACATTACCTCTGCCCAATAACCGTTGAGGGCTATGACCCTCTCAGGCGGCTTTTCAAAGGTTATTTTTCTGCCCATTGAATCCATTACTGTTACCGGAGCGTTGTATTTAACCCCGTAGAAGTTCTCAAACAGCTCTTTTGCCACCGGCTTCCAGTCCGGGTAATATTCGGGATAGATGATGTTAGCCATCTGATAAACGCCTACTATTATCCTCGGCCCCCAGTCCAGGAATCCGTTGGAACCTGCTAAAATCCCATAGACATGGCCTTCTTTTACGGCTTTAATTGCCCTCCATCTTGGGTCTGTTCTGATTGCACTTAATGCCCTGTCGAGCCTCTCTTTACTGAATGAAGTGAGGATTAGGACATCCGTTTTATTCCCCCAATAGGCTATTATTCTTTCAAGATCGAGCTTTGGCCATGGTGTGTTGAACTTTTTGTCAAAAGCCAGGTTATGAGCACCTACAAGCTGGACTATGCTTGCCCATGCACTACCGTTTGCATACATTGTGATTGGCTTGTTCATATCTATCGGGGCGTTTATCATAAGGACGTTCTTTAGCTTGTTATTGGGTATTTGGCTGGTTATCTTTTTAACTTCATCCAGCTTTTCCTTCATCCATCTTGCGAGTTCTTCAGCCTTTTTCTCCCTTCCGAAGACTTTTCCAAGGAGCTCAACGATCCTAATGTTATCTTTAACACTCTTTGCCGTGAGTGCTATTACGGGTATGCCAAGCTGCTCCGCTTTTTTTATGGTTTCTGCATCTGCATACTTCCCGCCATACCAGTCAATTATTATGAGGTCAGGTTTGAGCCCGGCTACTGTTTCCCAGTTCAGGCCTTTGAAGTTGCTACCTACGACGGGTTTTTTTCTGACGTCTTCTGGGACATATGGATCATGGGGTATGTACCTTCCTATTCCAACTATCCTTTTTTGAACGCCAAGAATTGAGAGTATCTCTGCCCAGTAAGTACTCAGGACTACAACCCTTTCAGGGGACTTTTCTATAGTGACTTTTCTTCCTGCAAAATCTGTAATGGTTAGGGGATATCCGGTCTTGCTGGTGGTTGTTGGAGTGGTTTTTTGTTCTTGGACATTTTGAGCTGGCTTAATACTGCTTGATGTGGCTTTGGTAGCTTTTTCACTTATGCACCCGGCACTAAAGACGCTGAAAACTAAAACTGAGAGCATAAGCAACGCCAAGAGTTTTTTGCTACTCTTCATCAATTTCACCACCAATCGTGCTACTAATTTGGTCATTGGTATTATCATACAGGAATCAAAGCGGGAATTTTTAACGCTTTTTAAAACGGTGGGTTCTCAACCCATAGTTAAGATGGTTCCATTGAGATGAACCTCAATCCCGAGGCTCTCAAGTCTCTCTTTCAGCTCTAAAAGCTCCCCCTCGGGCCAGCAGTGTTCCAAACACCAGCTCTCATCCCTCGGGTTGGTTAGAGGCCCCCCTACGAGGGGATTAAGGACGACGTGGAAGTCTGTTTCAACTCTCCTCAAGCTCTCCTCTATGTGGGGCCACGCGTTCATCTCCTTCGCCACCGGGATTCTAAGCTCGAGCGGGATCCCATGATCCGAAACGACTTCAAGCCCCCTGAGGAAGAGCTTCCAGAGTTTTTCTGTAGGCTTTTCGGGAAGGCCGTAGAGTTCCGGCGGTGCCTTGAGGTCAGTGGCGATGTGATCCACCAGACCGGCCGCTAGGAGTTTTTCGAGGGGACCAATGAGGGTAAGGTTGGTGTTCAGACTAACCGGGACGTCGAGAAGCTTCACTTCGGCGAAGAGCGAGCCCAGTTCTCGCCATTGCATCAGCGGCTCGCCACCGGTGACGTGGAAGTAGTCCACCATGAAAGCCGAAGCTTCGAGATCCTCGAGGAGTTGGTCCCCGTCAAGCCTGAAGCAGTTGAGTCCTTCGGCGATACGCCAGTTGTGGCAGAAGGGGCACTTGAGGTTGCACCCGCAGAGCCACAGGGTGAAGGTAACGCTCCCGTGAACGTCAACCATGCTCACACTTTTCCAGCCTGCGGTGAGCATTAAACCACCTCCAAAAAGGATCAGGAGGGGTAGTGCCTCCTTGTCCAGAACTCCTTCTTCCTGAAGGGGTTCCAGTTCTTTAGGGGTCTGTAGTAGCCGATTATTCTGCTCCATATCTCGACGTTCTCGCTTCCGCAGCGCGGGCAGTGGGTGTGAAGGCCGGTAGTTGAAAATTTACAGTCGTTGCAGACGGTTAAAGCCGGAGTGTAGCTCCAGTACACGAGTTCGGTTCTCATGAGTCTCCTTGTGAGTTTTGCCAGTGCTTCTGGATCCGGCTCCTCTCCGAGGAATATGTGCATCATCACACCTCCGGTAAAGATTCTCTGAACCTTCTCCTCTATGCGTATCCTGTCACCAAGCTCAAGCGAGCCGTAGTAGGGGGCTATGCTAGTGGAGTAAATCGGGTTCTCGGGGTCATTGAGATACTCTTTAAGCTCGGGAAAGTCGTGTAGGTCCTTCACGGCGAGCTTTGCCGCGGCGCTCTCGCCGGGAACCTCCTCCACGTTCCATGGAATGCCGGTTTCTCTCATCCACTCCCTCGCTTTGGAAGTCGCGAATTCGACCATCTCCTTCATGAGTTCAGCGGCCCTAAGCCAGTCCCTCCTGCTTCCTTCCTCCCAGAGCTTTGGCTTGTTGAGGTAAATTGCAACGGCCTCAGGAAGGCCAAGGATCCCCACCGTGTTGAAGTGACTGCTCGGGAACTCCTCAAGATAGAGGCGAATCATGCTGTACATGTGGCGGTAATTCGTTATCAGCCTCATGTAGCGCTCCCTGAACCAGTCGGTGGTTCTCCCGACTGTTTCAAGGACATGTTCGTACTCTTTCCAGAAGGCATTGTCGTTTCCATTGGCCTTGAGTGCAAGCCTAGGGAGGTTCACCGTCGTAACGTTCACAGAGCCCGTAACGTCAGGCATCGCCCATAGGCCGCCGAAGCGCCCCCGCTCGAGTCTTTCAATGGCCTCTTCCCCGACGCTCTTTTTGGAAACTCCAAAAGCGAGTGTCATCTCCGTTTTGTCAATGGCTATCCTGCAGCACATTGAGAAGCTTGCGTCAGGATCCACGACGTTCGTGTTGAGCCAGTAAAAGCTTCCGCGCTTTGCGGCTGTTGTAAAGACGGCCTCGAAGACCTCCGGGTCGTCCCAGAGCATTTTAGCTGTGACCATCAGGGTGGGGATAGGAAACGTGAAGGGCTGACCTATCGCATCACCCTCTCTTAGCACTTCAGTCAGGGCTATGAAGAACTCCTTGGCTTCTCTCTCGTACTCACCGAGGGGTTCGACCTTCTTTCCAGCGTAGACCGCGCGGTCGCCCTCGAGCATCTTCTTGGGAGCGTCGAGAGTTACGGTAAAGTTGGTAAACGGAGTTTGGAGGCCAATTCTCGTTGGATAGTTGAGGTTGTAAACCAGCCTTTGAATCTGCTGTTTGATTTTACGCCTGCCGAGGCTCTCCTTCCTTATGAACGGTCCGGCATACCACTCGACGCTTGAGAGGGCCTGAGCGCCGCTGAAGTAGTGCTGCATGGTTATAAGATAGTTGGCTATATGGTCGACGTAGGTGTCGAAGTGTTTAGCGGGCCTCGAGACGATTGTCGGGGTTTTGAGGCCATTCTCGAGGAGTCTCGCCGTGCTGTGGCCGGTGCAGTAAGGGATGTAGAGGCTGTAGGGAAGCTTGTGGATGTAGATATCGCCGCTGAAGTGGGCATTTCTTCCCCCTTCTGGAATGAGTGAGAGGCTCTCCTTTAGCGCTTCTTCCATCACGTAGGCGAAGAAGCCCGTTGGACCGGGATAGCGGTTGGCATTCTCCAGAACGTCCAGACTGCCCCAGCCCGCGTACTCATGGATGAGGTCATTCTTCGCGGTCTCCATGTCAGTCACCTGGATAATTTATCCAATAACAATGGAAACAAACGCTGGATATAACACTTCCCCTTGAACTCGTAGTCAGTTTTGCAGAATTTCCCTGAGTTCTGTCACTAGAAGACAGACTGGATAGGCATTCGTTGACGATTAGACAGACAAACTGACAACACAGGAAGCCACTGAAACAAGTATCGACAAATAACTGTCATCCATACAAAATGCTAAATCAATTTTGACTATAAAACACAGTTTCTGGCGACCATACCTTTTTAACCCGTCCGGCGAACCGGAATCAGGTGATGGAAAATGGAGCTCGGAAAGGAGTGGGAGAAGGCTTTGAGCGAGAATGACTGCGAGAAGCTGCTTGAGCTTTTTGACGATTACATCGAGGGCATCGAGGACGAGGAGACGCTGAGAAAAGAGCTGGAGAGGCTGAAGGAGGCCGTCGTTGGCTGTGACGACCCCTACGAGCTGGCCCATGAGATGGCCCACGTTTACGCGCACCTCGACGATGTGGAGAGCGGCATTGAGCTCTACCGGGAGCTGGCGGAGCGTAAGAGAGACGACCCGGAGGAGTACGCGACGGCACTCTACTACCTGGCCGATGCATACGAGCACTTCGGGATGCCGGAGAAGGCTATAGAGACCTACGAGGAGCTCCTCAGGCTTGAGGAAAAGCTGGGTAACGAGCGGGAGATAGCACTCACGCTGGCCAATCTGGCGGTCAATTATGACGAACTGGGCGAGGCTGAAAAGGCAATCGAGCTCATGGAGAAGGCGAGGGAGATTTTCGAGAGGCTCGGGGACGGAAGGAACCATATGGTTAGCCTGCTCGATCTGGCGCACTTCCACTACGAGCTCGGGGACTACGATACCGCAGAGGCGCTGATAGGGGAAGTTCTCAGACAGCCGAGGGAGGATGAAATAGAGGTCAACGCAAGGCTCGTTGAAGCTGAGATATTTGCGGGAAGGGGGGAGTATGAAAAGGCCTTCAGGGCGCTCAGGGATGCTCTCGTTAAGGCTGTGGAAACGGGGGATGAAGTGCTCGGTCTCGTCTTCGAGACGCTCGTTGACTTCATAGAGGGGCTCTTCAACGAGAACGCCTACGAGACGGTTGCCAAGAACATGGAGTCCTTTGCGGAGCTCTTCGAGGATGATACTGCGTACTTCTTCAGGGCCATAGCGGAGCTGGCTCGCTGGAAGGCTGGAGAAGACACTAAGGAGCGCTTCGATGAGCTCTACTCAAAGGTGGAAAACGAGGAGCTCAAAGCCATCCTCGACGAGTGGAAGAAGCCGAAGCTGAGTTTGGGGCTGGGGCTTTGATTTTCCCCCATTTAAACGAAAGAGAGCTCCAGTGCTTTAATGAACTTATCTAAGCCCCTGCTTCTGAGTCCTTTTTCCGCGAGTGTATCTCTGAGGATTAAGGACTTCTCATAGAGGAGCCCTACGAGCCACTCAAACCTCTCCTGCTCAATGATCGTTCTTTGATTATTGAGTTCGCTGAGCATCACCTCAAAATCAACACCGTGCTCAAGCAAGCGAAGCAAATCATCAATGTCCTTGGCCCTGCCGAGAGACGTAACCCCTTTGAACAGAAAAATGTCCTCAAGGGACACCAGCCGAACCCTGAGAGTCTTGAAATCCTCAAACTCTTTGGGAAGTACCGAGCGGTTTTTCATACCCTCCGACAGCGTGAGCCCTCCTAAGACTCTCTTCACGAAGACATCCATGTTGAAATCACGCATCTCCAGGTCGAGTTTCTTGTAAACTGAGAAGGCCCCCAGTTTAACTTTGTATTCGTGCTCAACCTTCTTCACGTAGATAACCCTAACACCCTGACCTACTTTAAGTTCAGGTGAGGGATTCGTGAGAACTTCATCAAGGAATCCAAGAACTCGAACGTTCTCAACCACCACATCTACGTCTGCGGTGGCGTCTTTTATACCCCTCAATGCAAGATTGCCACCACCTATGAGATAAAGCCTTATTTCCTCGGGAATAACTCCCCGGGAGGCCAATAGAGTTGTTTTCTCGTCCAGCAGAGCAAACTCTTCAACCAATCTTTCCCTCGTTATCATTTCCGAAGCCTCCAAAGTACTGACGGCAGAGCTCCTCAACTTCATCCCCGGAAGGGAACGGATAACCTTTCTCCTTTCCGCCAAGATACTCAATAATCTCGTCAACTGCTCCTAGGACATCAAACTTAATGGCCAGACGTCTGAGCAGCTCAGCGTTAAAACCCCTGGCTTTTAGGATGGTTACGACGTAGAGGAGCTCCCTCGCACCAACCCCAACTGCCAAGGTATGAACAATGACCTCTTCGAGCGTTATCTCCCTGGAAGGCCAGTAATAGTGGTAGACCCCACTGGATATTAAGCCGAGGCCGTAGCTTGAAAAGCGGGAGAGGCCAGTAAGCTGGAAGGAATCCACCGCCAAGCCTTTGAAGCTCCCCGTAGCGAGGATGAACTCATTAACACCGCTCCAGAGGACTACCGAATCATGACTGAAGCTCTTTGCCTTTATTGAGTTCTGAAGGCGAAAGTATTCGTCGGCGAACTCTTTGACGAGCGAAAACCGCTCCGCAATAAAGTATCCCCTCTCGTTTTTCCCGACGATGAGCCTTTCCATCAGCTCCGTTAGGACGTGGTGCACCGTATAGCGGTTAACGTTGGATCTCAGAGAGATTTCCCACACCGGCCTGGGCTCCTCAACGGCCATTCCGCCTATGACCTTAAGCTTTCTGCCTGCCAAAAGAGAGATGAAGTCAACATGGGGAAATCTCGTTAGAAGTTCGTGGAAGAGTTCGAGGGGCTTGGAGCTGGAAGGAATGAGCAGAATCTCCTTTCCATCCTTCTGCCGCTTAATAAGGTCCTTTTGCTCTAGGGAACGGGCGATTATCGAAAGGCGAGAGCGGGAAACCCCGAGCTGCCCAGAGAGTTCTTTGAGGGTGGCCGGCCCATGCAGGGCCGAGAGAACCCTGAGCTCTGCCCGGGTTAGCATGCTAATCATCGTGCCAAAATTGTTAAACGTTTTATAAAAATTTTTTGATTTTTGGCACATCACTTCGGAATGGGGACACATCCAACAGCGTTCATAACAAGCAATGTTGGATACTGCAAGTACAGAACAAGAAAACAGAAGCCCTCTAAATCAAAGGAAGAGAAGAGGATTCAGATCCTCGAAACGGTCTCAACTTCCGCGCTCTCGACGTTCTCGACCTGCCTGAAGAGCTCGGCGACCTCGTCGTAGGAGTAGCCCTCGGCGTCCTTTCCGAGGACGTAGAACTTGAGCGCAACTAACCCGAAGGCTATGGGCTCGCGCTCAACCTTTGCTAAACCGAACTTCTCAGGAATTGCCGCCTTAAGCTTTTCCTCAAGCTCGTCGAGGTTTACCTCAGGATCGGTCGGCATGACCTTTATAACGCCAACGAGGTTGAAGTCTGTCATCTTTTTCACTTCCCTCTGTTTATGGTCCCTCCCAGCCGCACTTGGGGCATCTGTACGGTACGGCCAAGACCCTGCAGGATTCGCATCTCCATATTATTTCCTCGCCACAGTTTGGACAGACGAAGTGAGTGGCGTTTTCCCTCGGGCTTATCTCCTTTCCGCATGATGTGCACACAGGTATGTCAAATTTAGCTTCCACTGCCAACACCCCCTTAGAAAGGTGGTTTTTAATCACTGAAGGGCGTTAATGGAGTTGACTTATAAACCTTTCTCTGGGGAGGTTCCGCCAGGTTAGTGATTTTTCTTCTGTTGATGGTTGGGTCGCTCAAACTCCAACGGTATTTTTGGAGGTACCACAAAGTTTATAGGTTACAGGGGTGTAACTAGTTACAGGGGTGTAACCTGTGATATTCAGCGAGAGACCCGTGTCAGATATAAGGAAGCTGCATGGCAAGGGACACAGGAGAGCAGTTCAGGAACTGAAAAGGAATGTAGAAGCCGGAAAGTTCACCGCGATACTGGGTCCTAGAAGGGTCGGGAAAACAAGCGTTCTAAGAACTTTTCTCAACCACTACGGATACCCACACCTCTACTATGACCTCTCGCCGTATATTGGGCTTACTGGAGTCAGCTACCATGCCCTAACTCCTGCACTGATTGGGTTTGAGACGGGTAAACTCTCGGGGGAGGCGCAGCTTAGCCTGGGAATTCTCAAACTGAATTTCAAAGTTGAGAGGGGAGTGGAGTTTGAGAACGCAATGATAAACCTCCTCCGGGAAGTCAATGAAAGGTATGAGCGCTTCCTCTTGATATTCGATGAGGCTCAGGTGCTCGCGTTCGTAAGAGGCGTGAACATGATGGGGCTCCTCCAGATGATTCACAACACCCTGGACAACGTTGTCGTGATAATGACAGGGTCGATGCCGGGGCTTCTTGAGAACATGCTCTCCCCTTCATCAAGTAAGCCCATGTTTGCCAGGTACGTTGAAAAGATACGGATAAACAGGTGGAGTCTCGAAAAAGGAACGGAGTACCTGAAGAGGGGGTTTGATGAGGCAAACGTTGAGTACCTGCCGGACGAGCTGGAGGAAGCGGTGGAAGAGCTCTCTCCGGTGCCCGGTTTCCTGACGCTCTATGGAATTCATAGGATTAAAGGAAAGAAACACGGGGCGGCTTTGGAGGAGGCGATAGATGAAGCGGTATCCCTGTGGGAAAGGGACCTTGAGGCATTCCTGAACATATACAACTCAAAAACATACGTCCGGGTTCTGTGGCTGCTCTCCCAGAGCAGGCTGGGATTTTCATGGAGTGAGCTAAAAAGAGAGCTGTCCAGATTTGAGACTGTTAGCAATCCCAAACTGGCGAGGGTATTGAAGAACCTCCTCGGAGCGGGGATGATAGAGAAGAGAGACGGCAAGTACTACATAGCCGAGAGACCTCTCGCTAGGGCGGTATTGAAGATGAAAGTATAGGGGCAATGTTCAGAGAAGATTTTGGCCAAAATAATATTGCCCCTTGCTCTCCGTCAGTGCTGAAGCTTTTGGGAAAAGCCTGACCAGAGAAACTTTTCTGACGAAAAGTTTCATCAAAGTTTGTAATTTCTCAGCAGGGTACTCTTGAAGTGAGATTTCAACTCAAAACCCAGCCGTTAGAAATTTTGGATTCATCAAATAGGCCGTTTCCACGTGGCTTCTACTTAAACCGCGCTCCAAAGGAGCGGCTAAAAACTCAAACCCCCTCCGAGAATTACTTCTAAAAAGAATCCCTTCGCCAAAAACAACTCTCGAAGGACTCCACTCCAAAATGCCCTAAGATGCTCCCCAAATCGAGGGTTTACTTCCCTTCCGACGCCCTCTGGGCGTCTTCTTATGGTTAAACCCTTCACGATGGGGCCTTGGATAGGTTCTCACTTAAAGCGATACGTTTAATGTAAGAAACCCTTTTAAGAACTTGCACCTCAAGAAGGAACTACCAACTTTGATGGAACTTTGTGCTCAGCCTTTAGGAAAGGCTGGCGAAGGGATTGCCCTTCTCATCGAACTGGCAGAAAAATCAGTCGTGCACTACTCAAGTGCAACTTTGGCCGGGGGTTTAACACTAAATGAAGCCTTCTAAGTAGT
>JALSON010000082.1 GCA_026986455.1 Thermococcaceae archaeon
CGCTCGACTCTATTCCGGCTTTCTTTGCCTCGGTATAGGCCTCTTCGCTCAGCTCCTTTTTGAATATCGTCTGGACTATTCCGCTTGAGTCGCGGAGGACTATGAACACCTTTTTTCCAACTTCCCTCTTCCTGTAAACCCATCCGGCGAGTTTAACCCTTTTTCCTTCCATATCGGGCCGAACATCGGAACAGTAAACCTTATCAATCATCATAAACACCTCCCTGAAGTTAAACACTCAGCTTATTAATCTATCCACTATACAACTATATCAAAAGAGCCTATTCATCCAGAGTGAGAGGGCTTTAAACCGCTCGGCTTTGGGCTGCAGTAACAGGGGCATGATAGGCATGGCGGTTGAATGGTATTTAAATCATTCGCTTTTGTGATTGGCATTCTGACAACATTTAAATACAGAAGCTGGCAATCTCCAGCCGGTGGGTGGGATGAAGGCTGTCACTGGAACCGTCATGGATATAAGGGGAGTTGTGGAAGATGCCGCAGTCCTGATTGAAGGGGAGCTGATTTACGACGTCATCCCCCGGGATGGAATAGGGGAGTATGACGTGGATGAGGTTTTCGGCGGAAGGGATTACCTCATAATCCCCGGACTGATAAATGCCCACACCCACGTGGCAATGACACGATTCAGGGGGCTGGGGGATGACCTGCCGTTAAGCACATGGCTGAATGACCTGATATGGCCTATGGAGAGGGAATGGAACAGGGAGGAGCTGAGAAGATGGGCTTTTCTTGGCCTGATGGAGGCCGTTTCCAATGGCTCAACGACGGTAAATGACCATTACTTTTTTGCCGATGAGATAGCCCGGGCTGCCCGGGAAATTGGAGTTAGGGCGTTTATAGGCCAGACAATTATGGATCTCATTGATTTCCCGCTTGCAGAACCGGAAGAAGGCTTCAAGTTTTTCAAACGGTGGAAGAATGAGGAGCTCATAACCCCCACACTTGCTCCTCACGCAACAGACACCGTATCCCGTGACCTGCTGGAGGAGATTGGAGATTTTGCAAAAAGGGAAAATGCACTGATACATATACACCTCTCCCAGAGCAGGGAGGAGGTTAGAGAGGTTAAGGAAAGGGAGGGGCTTTATCCCGTGGAATATCTCCAGAAAGCCGGTGTTCTTGACAGGAATCTGATAGCCGCTCACGGAATCTATCTTAATGAGAAGGAGGTCGGACTGTTCGCCAAGAGCGGGGCAACGCTGGCGCACTGCCCCACGAGTCTGGCAAAGCTGGAGGGCTCAATCGCCCCAACGGTGGAGCTCTGGAAGCTCGGGGCGAATGTGGCGCTGGGGAATGACTGTGCCGCCTCCAATAATTCCCTCGACATGGTTGTGGAGATGAAGATGGCTTCCATTTTAAACAAGGTGAAGGCAGGGCCCGATAAAATCGGGGCAAAGGAGGTGTTTCACTGGGCAACGGCTGGAGGAGCAAAGGCCTTGGGAATTAAGGCAGGCATCCTTGAGAAGGGCTATCTCGCGGATCTGGTACTTATAAACACCCGCAAGCTCCACTTCCTGCCCGAAGGTCATCATCTGTCGCACCTCGTCTATGCTGCAAATGGTTCAGACGTTGAGATGGTCTTTGTAAACGGAGAGCTCATCTATTCTTTTGGAGAATTTCCCAGAATCAAGATGCCATCCCTTAGCTTGTAGTTTTTTGTATTTAATTTCAAACAGTAACGCTTATATACAATAATTTCCAATAAAATGGCGGATTAAATCATTATTCCCTAAAATTATCTTTTATTTTGTGGGGGGATTGCAACATGTATATAGACCCCTTTGTAATAAGAGCCATCAACCGGAGCGAACTTAGGAAACGAATTCTGCTCTATTTGAACGAAATTTATCCATCCCCCACATATCTTGCTGAAATTGCAAGGGTTGTTAAATCAGATCCCTCAAATGTTAAGGGTGCCCTTGTGGGACTTGGAAATCGATACAACGGGAGCAGCTCCCTCGTGAGCCTCGGCCTCGTGGAGATTGTAGAGCGGGATGGGTTCAAATATTATAAGCTAACAGAGTACGGGAAGAAGGTTGTTGAACTTCTCAAATCATATAATCTGTATTACAACAGGTTCATGTGAGGTGATAGGATGGATGCTTTAATCAAAAAGCTCGATAAAAATATCTCCGCGATGGTTCGCATTTCGATGCTGCACCTGCTTCAGCTCGGCCTGAAATACGGCATCTTTGCAAGGCTCGCCTCCCCCCAGAGCCGGGGTGATATTTTAACCTCCGTTCCGGTGGGGAATAAAGCCCTGCTGAGAAACCTGATAAACACCTATGTGAAGATGGGCATCATAAAGGAAAGCGGCGGGAGGCTTATCCTTGACGAATTTTCCTACACCCTCAACATCTCCCCCGAAAATATTCCGTACATAACCCCCGGCTGGGTCTCCATTTTCGAGGAGATTTACAGGATGGTCGACTATGCCTCCATAACCCCCGAACACCCGAAGGTTCTGATGGACTTCGATAAGGATGCAGATTTCTGGGATATGCGGCTGTCCCTGGAGTTCAACAGTCTCTACAGGGAGATAACAGTAAAAGCCGGGGGACTGAAGGACGAGATGAAGGTTCTTGATCTGGGCTGTGGTTCGGTCTCCCCTGTTGAAATAGGACAGCATGTGGGGCCCAACGGGGAATATGTGGGTATTGATTTTTCTCCTGGGATTTTAAGCATTGCCGAGAGCAGGATAAGAAGCTCCGGGATGGACTGGGTTACCCTTAGAGAACTCGACATCAGAAAAATCATTCCCAAGCGGAGGTATGATGCCGTCATAATGAGCTTCATTCTCGAGTACGTTGACAGCATAAACCGGGTTGTCAAAACCGCAATGGATGCCCTTGAGAGCGGTGGAAAACTTATAATCGTCGAGCCCTTCAGGGAGAATTATCCAAACATATGCGCATGGGAGTTCTTTGAGAGACTCACGAAGGACTTTGTCGGTTTCCCAAGCAGGAGTGCCGTATTAAATGCCCTTGAAGCCAGCGGAGAGGAGTTCAGGATTAAAGAGCTCGGCAGCTCTGTGCTCCTCATAACCAAAATGTGAATGCATGCCCATTCAAAGCCCTTACCAGCCTTCTTAGTCAGAACCTACATATGTAGCTACATTACTACATACATATATAAGAACAAAAAACCGATTTATATCCAAAGGTAACTATTCTATATTGCAAAACCCCTATGGGAGGTGCTTGAAGGATGAGAATTTTACAAGGAAGGAAGAGGGGTGCCATTGGGATTGGCACCTTGATTGTGTTTATAGCCATGGTGTTAGTGGCGGCAGTGGCGGCAGCAGTCCTCATCAACACGAGCGGCTACCTCCAGCAGAGAGCTATGGCCACGGGCAAACAAACAACCCAGCAGGTATCAACAGGCATCGGAATAGACCAAGTAGTCGGCCACGTCAGCGGCAGCAGCATGGACAAAATGGCCATTTACATAAGCCTCAAACCCGGCTCAGAACCAATCGACCTCAACCAAACCGTCCTAACCCTCAACGACGGAAACAAAGTAGTCACACTAAGATACGACAGCACAGCATTCGTCGCTACAGCCCCGAGCGACCTGTTCAGTTCAACATGGCCATCAACCGGCACTAAATTCGGCATCATCGTTGTTCAGGACCCGGACGGCTCACTCTCATCAACCAACCCAACCATCAATGAGGGAGATATCGTGATCCTGACAGTTAACACAACGGCCGCATTCACCAACGTTCCGCCGAGGACTACTATACAGATCAACCTCAGGCCAGAAGTCGGAGCCCCAGCATTTGCTCAGGTAGTCACACCATCCAGCTACAGCCAGATGACAATACTCAACCTCTACCCGTGAAGTAGAGTGGGGTGAATAAAATGAGGTTGTTCAAAAGGAGGAAGAGGGGTGCTATTGGGATTGGCACCTTGATTGTGTTTATAGCCATGGTGTTAGTGGCAGCAGTGGCGGCAGCAGTCCTCATCAACACGAGCGGCTACCTCCAGCAGAGAGCCGAAGCCACAGGCAAACAAACAACCCAGCAGGTATCAACAGGCATCGGAATAGACCAAGTAGTCGGCCACGTCAGCGGCAGCAGCATGGACAAAATGGCCATTTACATAAGC
>JALSON010000083.1 GCA_026986455.1 Thermococcaceae archaeon
TTTGCCTTTCCTCCGTGCTGAACCGCATTGATGAGCGCATACTTCAAGATGACCTCTTCAACGTGCATCTTTCCCACCAAAGGGAAAAACGAGGGATGGGTTATAAAGTTAGTCCTCAAAAGCAGATGTTTGGCAGCTGTGCTCTGAGGTGCCAACAGTACTCAAAAGCAAAGAAAGGAAGAAAGAAGTCACTCCGCGAATGTTATTATCTTCAGCTCAACAGGCCGTCTGACGACATTTGCCTTTCTGGCACCTATGAGGTACCTGACGCCCTTCTCGCTGACTATGTCGATGAGCCTCTGAGTTATTATTCCATTGAATATTACAGCGTGTATCCCCTCCCTGTCGCTGAGCGAGCTGAGTAAGTCCCTTACAGGAATCTCCGCTATTATGTTCCTTTTTTCATCAAGGAGCACGGCGTTTGAGTTGCCCTTGACCTTTTCAACGAATTCCCTGAACTCATCAAGTGCCGAGGGTCGTGGAGCCTGAATCGGTTTTATTATCTTCTCCTCCCTTTCCCTCGCCGGAGGTCTTTCAGCATGCCTTACCTCGTGTCTGGGGGCTGGCTCCGGCTTTTCTGCCTTTGCAGCCTCCTTCTCCCTCATGACCTGATAGAAGTTCCTGCCCTTGTAGAAAATCTCGTTTATGACCTGCTCTGCCGGAACCTTGCTCCTCAGAGACTTTACTATTTCCTTCTTCGTGAGCTCCTCAACCTCCTTGCCCTCAGGGGCCCTTGCAACGTAGTCGACATCGGCCACCTGAAGGAGCTCCTTGAGGATAAGCTCCCCTCCTCTGTCGCCGTCCGTGAAGGCCGTAACGATGCGCTCCTTGCTGAGCTTTATGATTGTTTCAGGAACGGAGGTTCCCTCAACGGCTATAGCGTTCTTTATGCCGTGCTTGAGCAGATTGAGCACATCCGCCCTGCCCTCAACTACGATGATTGAATCCGAGAAGGGCACATGCGGCCCGGCTGGCAGCTTCTCGGGCCCGTATTCGATAAGCTCCTTGGCTCTCACCGCCTTTTTAACCTCGTCAGTCAGCTCCTGTGTCTCGGGAATTTCTTCCTCCATGAGTGTTTCGAGTATCTCCTTTGCCCTCTCAATGATGTACTTCCTCTTCGTTGCCCTTACATCCTCAATCTTCAGAACCTTTATCTTTGCCTCCGCGGGTCCGACTCTGTCTATGGTCTCCAGAGCTGCCGCCAGAATTGCCGTCTCCACCCTGTCAAGGCTTGACGGGACTGTTATCGTTCCGTAGGTCTTTCCGGCTTTTGTATGAACATCAACCTTTATCCTCCCAATTCTGCCGGTTTTTTGGAGCTCTCTTAAATCCAGATCATCCCCGAGTAAACCTTCAGTCTGACCGAAAATAGCACCGACAACGTCGGGTCTTTCAACTATTCCGCTGGCTTCAAACTCCGCGTAGATTACATACTTCGTCGTCCCAAAATCGTCCTTTGCAGACATACCATCACCTTCTTTCCTTTTTTCAAATTTCTGCTTTTCAGACAGTATGTGATGCAGCACTGTCTTCTTCCTCTTCAAGGGAATCCCCTCCTCTTAAGGGGGTCAGAAACGGAGCTTTAAATAAAGACCGTAGAGGTCTTCTATACCCTTGATGTCCTTCCTGGCGATTCTCCTGAGCTCTCTTCTCGTCTCTGTATCAACCCTGCATCTGTAGCCTTCCAAATACCGGGTTAGCTTTTTTGCCAGCTCTTCCCCTTCCCTGTCCAGATCGGTTAATATCATGACATCATGATGCTGAGAGGCAATGAGAGCGATTTCAGCCAAAGGTAAGCGGGATAGCCTTATTATCTCCGCCCTGACCCCCAGATTCCGTAAAGCCACCTCGTCTCGCACACCTTCCACAATGATAACACCATCAAACTCTCGCAATTTGTCTATGAGTAGTTCAAATCTTTTATAGTTTTCGGCATACATCTTGCCGTCGTGCTGGTTAAAGGAAGATGCGGTTATAAAGTTTTGGATGATTCTCTGTCTCTTCATGTTCATTTTAACATGCCTTGTTGATCCCGCCAACATAACTCATTGGCTCCTCATAGAACTCTTCAATGAGCCTCTGAAGCCTCTTTGATAAGAGGATTTGATTTCCCCATGAGCCCTCTATTTTGCCCTTAGCTGCCATCCTGCCCAAAAAACGCTTCATCTCCTCGCTCAGAGGGCTCGGTTTGCAGCGCGCCCAAGGCGTCCCTGGCAGGGGCATGAAGTAGTGCGCCCTTACCTTGCCACCCTTGGACATTATCCACTTCATAAGCTCGATGCTCTTACGCTGGCTCTCCCTGCTTTCATTGGGCAGGCCTACGATAAAATCCACAACAGGTTCTATCCCGTATTCAAGCATGTATTCAACGGCCCTCTTAACATGTTCCACCCGGTGAAGCCTGTGCATGGCCTTGAGCATGGCGTCATCGCCGCTCTGGGCACCTATTGCCAGTCTTCTGTTGTCGGCGTAGTCAAGGAGGAGCTCCAGCGTCTCCGGCAGGACGAACTCCGGGCGCACTTCACTTGGAAACGTGCCATAATAGAGCCTTCTTCCATCTTTTCTGAGAGGCTGCAAAGCTCTGAGAAGGGCTTCGAGCTTGTTAAGCTTTAGCATTGCCCCGGGGGAGCCGTAAGCGAAGGCATTGGGGGTTATGTACCTCATATCCCTCATCCTTCTGGAGTATTTTACGATCTGGTCAATTGGCCTGTGCCTCATCCTCAATCCTTTAATGTATGGTGTCTGGCAGTAGTGGCAGCCGAATGGACAGCCCCTGCTTATCTCTATCGGGGCTATCAGGCGTAGCCCTTCAGGGTATGGAGGAAAGCGCCAGAAGTCCTCAACCCTGGCAAATCCGGTAAATGTGAATTCTCCATTCAGATAGAATGCCAGTCCCCGGATAGAGAGCAGGTTTTTTGTAATTTTAAATTTAAAGTTAGTCTGTTTTAGAGCTGTTAATAGCTGGTAAACAACCTCCTCGCCCTCCCCTATAACCGCGATATCAAAGCCCAAAACATTCAAGGTGTGTTTCGGCATTGCAGTGGCATGATAACCCCCTGCAACCAAGAGAGGGTTAAATGTTTCTTTCAGGATTTTGACCTCTTTCTCAACTTCCCAGATTTCTTCGGTGAAGAATGAGTACAGAACAGCTCTGGGCTTTGCTTTGAGGATTTCGTTAAGGTCTTTGGTTATCAAAAGCTCACCAATCTCGAATCCCTGACTCTCCAGAGCTCCCAGGAGGTGAACAAAGGCATTATGATTCCTTTTCGTCATGCGGATTGCTATTTCGTGCATGGTAGAAACTTTCAGAATGGATTTTTAAAAATTGCTTGAAACCAAAATAGAAAAGCTAGGGAGCAAAAATATACTACAGCATCAAGCCTTGATGGCGAGCTTGATGTCCTCGGCCTTGACGGTCTTCCTGCCGGCGTGCCTGGCGTATTCGGTTGACTTCTTGGCAAGCTCGATTGCGTACTCTTCGAGGTACTCGGCAAGAACCTTGGCAGCCTCCTCGCTAACCCTCTCAGCACCGGCCTTCCTAATCAGTCTGTCAATTGGAGCAATTGGCAACTCAGCCATTCACAACACCTCCATACAAAGTTTTTCAGTCTTATTTAGAGCATTGGAGGTATATAAGCTTTTTGGTAAACGACGGCATTTTACGGGATTTTTTTGCCTCTGGGGAGCGGAAAATATAGGGGTTTGAAAATCAGAAAAACTCCCCGGTTCTGAGCTTTCCCCGGGTTACATGTAGGGCGAGCTAACAAATAGGAGGGCTCCCCCAGATGAGGGCATGAATAGTTGAGACCGACTTTCAGAGGTGCCGGGAGAATACCGGCAGTCTGTTAAAACCTCCCTGAGGGAAACAACCCTGTTATAAAGAGCCGGCAGAGTGAGAACCATTCCAAAGCAGTTACAGCGTGCGCTAATCAATTTCAACTTTAAACACGGGTTTAACTTTAAAACAGACTATTGAACAGGTTTCACTTTTATTCTGGTGTCTAAAGGACGCCTTCGGAGAGTGAAACACTCACCAAGCAAGCTTTGCTTGCGCAAAGCTTGACCAAAAAGGTTTAACTGTCAGAAAGGAGTGCTCAAAAGTCGGCATGCTTCTTCAAGAGTTATG
>JALSON010000084.1 GCA_026986455.1 Thermococcaceae archaeon
CCTTCTCGACTATCAGACCGTCCCTGCCGACTTTTATCTTCCCAGGCCTCTCCTCGGGCGGTCCCTCTATGAGCTCCGGAGGTGTCAGAACGCTCACCTCAATAATCAGGTCGTCCAGCTCGCTCTCCCTCACCGGAGGGAAGCGCGGGTCATCGACGGCAGCATAGATTGCGGCCTTTATTGTGGCTTTAACAAGGGGATATACGGGCATGGGAAAGCCGATACAGCCCCTCAGGGCCATCTGCGGTGGGGCGTTGCGGCGGTTCAGGGTTACAAAGACACCCATCTTTTCCCAGAGCTCTTTCGGGGTCTCTTCAGGGGGTTCTATCTCCCTCCCTTCCCTGAGATAATTCTCTATGGCCTTCCTTGCCAGCCTGACCAGAAACTCCCCCCATTCATCCCTGATTCTGTACATCCTTGGCTCACCGAAGAATATACCCCCGGGACATACATAAACCTATCCCGCAAAGCTTAAAAAATTGCCGAATTAAGATTAGCGCGATGTCGAAATGAGCGTGATAATTGAGTTCGTCATAGTTCCGCTTGGTGAGATAAGCCTCAGCAGATACATAGCCGAGGTAGTAAAGCTTTTAGAGAAAAAAGGTGTTAAATATCAATTGACCCCTATGGCCACGATAATAGAAGTCCAGAACGTGGGAGAAGGGCTTGAAATCATAAGGGAGGCCCACGAACTGATGTTCGGGATGGGAGTAAAGCGGGTCTCCACAAGCATAAGAATTGACGACAGGCGGGATAAGGAGAGGCGGATGGAGGATAAGGTTGAGGCGGTCCTCGAAAAAGCCGGGAGGGTTGAAAATTAGGGTATTGATTCTGGCCATTGACAGGGACGACGACTTCGGTGTTAAGGCAGGGGTTAAGGGGCCGGTTATAGGAAGGGACGCATGTGTAGACGCCGCCCTCAAGCTCAGCCTGGCTGATCCCGAGGACAGCGATGCGAATGTGGTCTATGCGGCAGTCAAGCTTTACGGAGAGCTTAAGGAGAGCGGGGAGTTTGATGATGTTGAGGTGGCCATCATCACAGGTCACCGCGATGTTGGGGTCAAGAGCGACCTTGAGCTCACGAGACAGCTTGATATGATTCTGGAAAAGTTCCCTGCAGATGGCGTTATCCCGGTTACTGACGGAGCCGAAGATGAGCAGATTTTTCCGATAATAACCTCAAGACTTCCGATAATAAGCTCCCGCCGTGTTGTGGTGAAGCAGAGCGAGGGGATAGAGACCACATACTACATAATCTACCGCTACATAAAGGAGATACTGAGCGACCCCGAAGCCGCAAAGGTCTTTCTCGGAATACCCGGACTCATCCTCCTGCTCTACGGAATAGCGAGGCTGATTTCAATAAGGTATCCCCAGAGCGTCAATATAATCTCGGCAACCGTAACCGGGACGATACTGTTCCTCGTGGGTGCATATTTCTTCACCAAGGGGTTCAGGGTCAGGTTTTCCATAAGGGAAACCGTCACCAAGCAGTTCATTCCGCTCATCTCATTTATTGCCGGATTCCTGATCATGGCCGCAGGTGCGATAAATGTCTATCTCTACCTCGAGTCAATAGCCGAGAGGATGCTGGGCTTCCTTCCGGGTACCGACCTGTTACAGGTGCTGATATACATAAACGCCATAAACACACCCTTTGTGATGGGTCTGAGCGTCATGATACTCGGAAAAGTAATCCAGGCATACATGAAAAAGGATCACCACCTGTGGTATTACGTATCCGGGATACTCATCCTCCCGGCCTTCTGGATTACCATAGACCTGACCACGCGTTATGCGATGTCCATAATAGTGCTTTCGGAGTTTGAGGTGTTTAAAAAGGCCCTCATAGCTGTCGTGGACCTGATTGTAAGCGTTCTTATTGGAATGTACCTCAAGGAAAAGATAAGGGGATGGGAGAAAGTTGAAGCTGGAACAGGCTCTGAGGGAGTATGAAAGAAGAATAGAGAAATTAAAAAAGGAACGCACCAAAATTGAGGAAAAATACCTCAAAAAGCTCGACAAGAACAAAAAAGAAGTTCTGAAGAGAATAGAGGTTCTGGAGCAGAGGGAGATTCCCAGGGATGTGGATGACAGGATTAAAAAGATTGTAGGTGCCGAGAAAAGAATGTACGTATCAACGCTGAGGAGGATGCTGGAGAAGGTCGGGAGCATGGAGGACTTTGGAAAACTCCTGCCCGAGCTTTCCAAGCTGCATGTCTCTCACGGAAAATACCTCCTCATTCTGTTCGAAAAGGATGTCTATGCAATAAACAGGATACTGAAGCGAATGTCAGAGGAGTATCAGGAATATCTGAAAAAGATCAGCGAAACTCAGATTCCATCAATAGACATTGAAGCCATAGAGAACGAGAGAGAAAAGATATCCCGTGAAATCAACCTTTTAATCGATGAAAGAAGGGATATAGAAACAAGCATAGAGCAGCGGAAAAAGGAGCTGGAGAAATTCTACCGGGAGGCCGATCTGGAGAATATAGAGAAGGAGATCAAGGAGCTTGAGCGTGAGCTGAAGAAAGATGAGGTTGAGCTGAGATCAAAGATTTCCAAGCTCCAGAAGCCGATAAAAAGGATGCGCACGGGAGAGGAAATCGCCAGGAGG
The DNA here is from genome assembly GCA_026986455.1 of Thermococcaceae archaeon. Lineage (GTDB taxonomy): Archaea > Methanobacteriota_B > Thermococci > Thermococcales > Thermococcaceae > Thermococcus. The sequence goes on from JALSON010000084.1 coordinate 2,621, forward strand.
ATCATAGAAAACAGCTATTATGGAGTTGAGCATCCGAACGAGTTCCTGTCCTTTCTCATGCACATTTATCCACGGCTTGAGGGGAAGTACAGAAAGACCGCGGAGTGGCTTCTGGAGAATCTTAAGGATAGAGCTGAAGAAATCAGGAAAGTAAAGAAAAAACTGAGCGAACTGATAAACGAGAGGGAGGAAATACTCTCGGATGGGAGGGATATTCAGGAGGAAATTGAGCTGCTGAAAAGAAAGCTTGGGGAAAAGGAGGAGCAGATTACAAAGCTCAGGGAGAGGCTTGAAAAGCTGGAAATGGAATATGACGAGAGCATCAGAAGGCTCGAAGCTCTGCTGGGCAAAAAGATCGAGAGGGGATAGGTTTTTAATTAGGGAGGCCTAATTCTGTCGTGGTGGTGACGATGCTCAGACCAGACAGGCTCCGTTTTGGAACTGCAGGGATACCGATCTCAACCCCCAAACGCTCCACAATAGAGGGTATAATCCATGTGAGAAATCTCGGCCTTGATGCAATGGAGCTTGAATTCGTCAGGGGAGTTAATTTAAAGCCCGAGCTGGCAAAAAAGATAAAGTACATCGCCCAGAAGCATGACATCCTTCTGACCGCCCACGCCCCGTACTACATAAACCTCAATGCGACCGAGAAGGGAAAGGTGGAGGCGAGCAAGAGGAGGATAATCCAGAGCGCCGAAAGACTTCATGAGGCGGGGGGATGGAGCGTTGTTTTCCATGCTGGCTACTACCTGAAACAGCCTCCCAAAAGCGTCTATAGCCGGATAAAAAGGGAGATAGAGGACATAGTGAGGGAGCTCCAGAACAGGGGGATTGGGATATGGGTGCGGCCCGAGCTCACCGGCAAGCCCACCCAGTTCGGAGACCTGAGAGAGCTGGTGAAGCTCAGCGAAGATGTTGAGATGGTTCTGCCAGCGATAGACTTCGCCCACTGCCACGCAAGGAACACCGGAAAGATGAACACCGCCGGGGAGTGGAGGGAGATGCTGGGTTTTATAGAAGACCGCCTTGGAAGGGAGGCACTTGACAGCATGCACATCCACATAAGCGGCATAAACTATACCTCAAAAGGCGAGCGGAATCATTTAAACCTGCGGGAGAGCGACATGAACTGGGAGGATCTGCTGAGGGTTCTCAAGGAGTTCAGGGTTAAAGGGGTCGTCATAAGCGAGAGCCCCAACATAGAGGGGGACGCTTTGCTCATGAAGAGGAAATATCTGGAGATAAAGCTGCCATGAATATTTTCAGCGATAGTCAAGACTTATAAAACCCCAAAACCAAGTTTTCAGCATGAAGTGGAGAAGGCTGATAATTCTCATCCCTCTCACGTTCCTCCTTCTTTTCTTCTACATCCCCCTACTCAGCATAATCCACGAGGGCTTCTGGGATAACGGGCCCACACTCAAATACATCATGTCAATCCTGTCAAACAGCTACCACAGGCGTATAATATTTTTCACGGTGGAGCAGGCTCTCGCATCC
>JALSON010000085.1 GCA_026986455.1 Thermococcaceae archaeon
GCAGCCATTTTATACTCTTTCCCACCGGGTTTTTTTGTGACCATCAAAACCCTCTTCGACTCCGATAGGAACTTTTTAAGCTTTTCTGTGTAGCTCTCTGCCACTTTCAACACCTCGCTAAAATTGTAATAGCAAAAAGAGATTAAAGCTCCTCAAGATCGAGCTTGATTATTCTCTTTTCACCCTCCTCCCCAAAGCTCGGGAGTTCTTCTTCGGCAACGGCATAAGGCGAGCTCACACCCGTAACCACTATCATGACTCTTATCATCTTTCCAAGCTCTTCGTCAAGCTGAATTCCCCAGATTACCTGGGCTTCGGGATCAAGCTTGCTCGTCACGAGTTCAATTATGTTCTGGGCTTCCTCAAGCTTCACATCCGAACCGGCAATGCTGATCAATGCTCCCTTGGCCCCGCTGATATCGACATCAAGCAGTGGGCTGTTCAGGGCCTGCTGGGCCGCTTCAAGCGCCCTCTTCTCGCTGTCGCTCTCACCGATGCCTATCATCGCAACACCGCCATCCTTCATGACTGCCCTGACATCATTAAAGTCGAGGTTGACAAGTCCCGGCCTCGTAATGAGCTCTGTTATGCCCTTTACAGCCTGAACGAGGATCTCATCGGAAACCTTGAACGCCATGTGTATCGGTAGGTTTGGAGCTACCTCCATGAGTTTGTCGTTCGGGATGACTATAACAGTGTCGCTGTTCTTCCGGAGCCTTTCAAGGCCGTATTCGGCGTTTTTGATGCGTCTGATGCCCTCAACTGTGAACGGGAGTGTAACAACCGAAACTGTAAGTGCTCCCATCTTCTTTGCCATCTCCGCAACTATTGGAGCGGCACCCGTTCCGGTTCCACCGCCAAGACCGCATGTTATGAAAACCATGTCGGCACCTTCAAGTGCTTCCCTTATATCTCTCTCACTTTCTTTTGCAGCTTCCTCACCCATTTTTGGGTCGTTTCCAGCTCCAAGACCCCTTGTTAGTTCCTTACCGATTAAAATCTTCTTGTGAGCTTTAACCTTTAAAAGATCCTGAGCATCGGTATTAACAGCTATAATTCTGGCACCCTGAATTCCCACCTGCATCATCCTGTTAACGGTATTACAGCCGGCACCGCCGACACCGATGACATAAATCTTTGCCTGAATCTGCTCTAAAAGCCTTCTAAGCTCCTCATCAACATCCGTCTGGGGAGCCTGAATCTCGGGTGCGTTGCTCATCTCTGAAGAGGTTCTTTCAATCGCATTTTCAATCAGCTTCAACATCCTTTCACCCTCCGGGGAGCAATTTAACATCTGTTTCAGTTTGTATTCAGATGGTATATAAATTTTAGCCAAAGAGACACTGCTATTTTTAGAATTTAAGGTCAACAGCTTTAAACGTTTCGATTTGGTATATGATGATTTCGATCTCCGTGCCTCCTTTCCTTAATTAATGTCCGGAAACTCAGCTTTAAACCCAGCGTTTAACAGGTTATCCCGGTATGATCAGTCCTTTATGAACTCCAGTCCGAGCTCTCCGGCCAGAGCTTTTGCCATCTGTCTGGTTTCTCCTTTACTCCCCTTCCAGTCCACATAAATCGCATCGACTTTCCCGCTGGTTCTTTCAATGGCCCTGATGAGCATCTCCCTTGATACTGGGTGGGTGTATTTGGGGGCTATGTGCGAAAAGGCCACATCCGTTTCAAGCGCTCTCTTTGTCTGCTTCGGTGCGTAGTGTCCGCCGCCAATTCCAATCGCAATTTTGAATTTTGCTCTCTGGTATCCTCTGAGGACGTGCATTATCGTCTCGGCCACTATTTCTCCGGCCCTCTCATTCCTCCACTCCTCCTCACCTGACCCGATTTCAATGAAGAGGGATGGAACTTCAAGCTCGCTCGGCCCGTGATGGGTGGCCTCGTAGCATACGGTCCACCCGAGGTCGTTCAGCTCGCTGAGCTTCAATAAAGCGAGCTTCATGGCGTTCGGCTGTGCCACTGCAAGGCTCCCATCCTTTCCACCATACATCGCATTCCCCCAGTTACCCGTGACGTGCGTGGTCAGCGCTGGCATCTTCTGCCTGCTGGAATGACGTGAGGCGAATACAATTATCTCGGGTTTAAATCCAAGCTGCTTTGCTACACTCTCGTCGAGGTTGTCGTAGTATATCATCTCTCCGTTCGTTGTCAGTATTAACGTGTCATTCTTATAATATACTGGATTATTATCGAATGAGCGCCCGTATTCCTTAAATCCGAAATTTTCAATAAGCCTGTCCATTATATTCATTGATGCTAGGTCTATTTTTGTCGTCATTATGACCTTCATCTTAGCACCTCGAATAGAGTGCAAACAGGCCCCATTAAAAAGCCTTGTGTTTAGATGAAGCAACCTCCCGGATACCCTGTATTGTCCAAGATAAAGGTAATCTTTATGTTTAGAAAGTCAAATCTTCGTGATGATACATAAGTTAAGTATTTATTTAGCAAAGGTTTCGGATTAAATTACAAAATATGTAAAATTTTTCGCTATTTTTCCAATAAATTTTGAATTTTGTAATGTTTTACTTCTATGTAAAAGCAAAATATATAACGCCATTGATATTCACTAAGAACTGTAATGAAACCTCGATGATGGAAAGAGTACAGCAATGTCCTGAGAGGTGTATATGTCCAAATATGGACATGGAGGTGCTGATATGGAAAAACAGATGGAAAGCGCCATTTCCACGTTTAACGTGGAGGAGTCCCCCTGGGGTCTCAAACAGGGGATAGAGCATGAAAAGTTTTTGGAAATATTCGAGCCCCTTCCGGAAATCAGGAAAATCCTGCTCACCAGCGAAACCCTCGAAGAGGCGAGGGAGAGGCTGTCCAAGTTTACGGAAGATCTGCTCTGGAAGTATAAGAATGGGGAAATCAAAGTTGATGCCATCGATAGATGGCTCGGCATTGAAGCAGCAAACGTCTTCCTCAACATAATCTCAAAATACGGAGAAAAAGCCGCCGGTTTCAGCACCCTGGAGTATCTGCTGAAGGCTACTAAGGGTGATGCCCATGTTCTCAGCATAATTACAGAGGGCTTTGTCGAGGAGTTCAGGCATCTTTTTAAAGCCATAGCCGGTGTTAGCGGCTATTCCAAAGGGTGGCTCGGGCCAAAGCTTGAGGCAGCGGGCATAAAATTTGTGGACTTCAGCAAAATAAAGGGAAGAAAAGCGGCTCTTGCCCGTTCTGAGTACCTGGACAAGGAGTGGAACTACATCAGGGGCTACCTCAAAAGGTATCCAAGCGGCCTCGACAGGGAGATAATCGAGAAGAGGAAGAAGCAGAGAGAACAGCTTATGGAATACTTCGGCATAACCGAGGAGAAATGGTTCGACTACAAGTGGCAGTTCTCTCACGTCCTCAAGAGGGAGAAGGGTCTCGAAACGCTCAGGGAGCTCAATGAGCTCGGCATAGTCAAGGTTCCGGAGGATGACCTCAAGCAGGTCGAACTTGCCGTCAAGTACCACATTCCATGGGGGATAACACCCTACTACCTGCACCTCTGGGACTTCGAAGAGCCGTACAGGCATGACAGGCAGGTCAGGAGGCAGGTGATGCCCCCCGACTGGTACATGAAGAACATGATAATCCACCGCGAGGACAGGGAATACTATTTCGACTTCATGGGAGAGCACGACACCTCGCCGATAGACCTGGTAACGAGGAGGTACGTTACAATAGCGATTCTCAAGGCCTACGATACCTGCCCGCAGATATGCGTCTACTGCCAGAGGAACTGGGAGGTTCTTGAGCCCTTCATGGCAGGCTCATTCCCCGGATTGGAGAAGATTGAGGAAGCCTTAAACTGGTTCGCCGAGCACGACTCGATGATGGATGTCCTCATAACCGGCGGCGACCCACTCGCTTTAAGCGACAAGATAATCGACAGGATAATGGCCCGCCTGGCGGAGATGGATCACGTTGTTAACATCCGGTGGGGCAGCAGAATATTCGTGACCGTTCCTATGAGGATAACCGACAGTTTGGCAGAGATACTCGGTTCATACATAGAGCCGGGCAGGAGGAATGTCTCCATCTCAACTCACGTCGAGAGCGCCTATGAGGTAACACCGGAGATGGGGGAGGCGGC
>JALSON010000086.1 GCA_026986455.1 Thermococcaceae archaeon
ACGTACACCTACGAAACCAAATTCGGCAACGGGAGCTTCCGCGTGGAGGTCATCGGGGAGAGGCTATCGATAACCCATTCGTTCGATGGGCAAAACTTAACGCTGAACGTAAGCAACCACGCTCCCCTTGACTTCTTCGGAACGCTGAAACTTGAATCCCGGCTTATCTCGAACGTCACCAACCTCACAGTGCCTGCAAGTTCGTGGAGACTCCTAAGCTTCCCGGTTGGCGAGCTTCGCAGGGGGAACTACAGCATAAGGGTAAAGATCGAGAGGGGCGGCAGGAGAGTCCTGGAGAGGATTCTGGAGGTAAGAGCCGAGCCGGTGATATCGCTCAGCATTGGGGGGGTTAAGGATGAGTACAGAATCGGGGAGACCCTCAACGCCACCGTTAGGGTGAGGAACACCGGGACTGCGGGGGAGGAGTCACTGCTGGTTGTTGAAGTCCCGGGGATACACAGGGAAGAGATGCCCCTGAGGATAGGACTCAACGGGGAGAAGATTTACAACATCACCTTTGAGCTGCCGGAGGACTTGCCCAGCATGGGACTCAGCTTAAGGGCAGTTCTCGGAAACGTTACCGTAGAAAAGAGGTTCCACCTCAGGGGGGTTAACCTGAGCGTCGCGCTGAGCACGGATAGGGAATGGTATTACGAGGGTGAGAACGTTACCGTGACCCTAACGCTGACAAACCATGAGAACGTTACGCTTGCGGGCAACGTCACACTCTCCTGCGGGGCATTCAGCACGGCCGAGGACTTTGGGCTCGGAATGGGGATGGAAATGCTGAACTTCACGTTCCCGGCATGTCCAAGGGTCTTCTATCAGGTCGCGCTGAGCACGGGCAGGCTGATTCACATAGACTCAAGGCTCATTCAGATAAAGGAAAGGGATGCCGTGGTAACCCTGATAACCGACAAGGAGCGCTACCACGTCGGGGATGAGATGACCATATACATAACATCCACGAAGCCGGTTCAGGTTAGCCTTGCGGTCTTCAACAATGCGACGGTTGTGAACGTGACGAAGAACGCGACCGTCAGCTTCAGGGTTCCGGACGTTGAGAGCGGCACCTACAGGATATACTACTCCTACGGCAACGAGACCCTTACGAGGGAGTTTGATGTCGTTTCACCCGGCGCGAAGATACTCTCCTTTGAGCTGGAGAAGCAGCTCTTTGAGCCCGGTGAGAACATCAGCTTCTCCGCCCTGGTGCATGCGGAGGATGACGTCGTCGGCAAAGTTGTTGTGTGGCTCTACAGGGAGACGTCGCTCGTTGACTACTACTCGCAGCCCCTCAACCTCACGGCAGGGGACAACCGCGTAGACGTAACCACTGACATCACCGTTCCGAACGTGGGGACGTACACGCTGGTCTATGCGTTCTACCGCGGCCTTAACTCGACGGTTATAGCCTCGGGGAGCCAGAGCCTCCAGACCACGGGGGCGCTGATAACTTCAATGACAACTGACAGGGAGAGATACACTGAGGCGGAGAAAATTAACCTGACGCTTGTGATAACCGGAACCCCTGGAACCTATATGCTAAGGATAAGCGGAATTGAGGAGGTGCTGGAGCGGAACGTGACGATAAACGGGACTGAAGAGATAAGCCTAGCCCTGCCTGCGAGGCTCTTTGACAACAAAATTGTGGCCGAGCTGCTCATGGGCAACTACTCGACCTCAAGGCAGATCAGGGTGGAGGTGACCAACCTGCCCCCGTCAGCTTACTTCGAGGTCAGGGGCAACGTGAGCGTCAATTCCACACTCCTCTTCGATGCATCCCTGAGCACAGACCCCGGCAACGATTCCCTCACCTATTCATGGGACTTCGGTGACGGGACGGCTTTAACGTCTTCATCACCGACGGTCTCGCACGTATACACGGCAGAGGGCAACTACACGGTTACGCTGGTCGTGAGCGATGGAGAGGGCGGCACCGATATGGCGCTTATTGTGCTTGAGATATCCGCAGCAGGGGCTCCCAGGAACGTGACGGTGGTGTCAAGGGAAGGGGCGTTCAGAAAGCTCACGATGGTGGCCCAGGTATGGACATTCAGGTACCTCTACTACAGAACTGAATACGAGGAACTCATTGCAAGGGCGAGGGAGCTTGAGGTCGACAACGAGAGCCTGGCGGCGATAATGATGATTCACGAGGAGGCTGAGATGCTGATTGTGGCAGGATGGCGGGCAAAGGACGTGGCTGAGGTTCTCAGGATATGGACCCTTGGAAGCAGGATTCCAAACATAATAAAAGTTAGAAGAGCTTACCTGCTTGAAAAAGAGGCTGTAAAGCGACTTAAAGACATCTTAGGGCTTTGAGCCCTTTTATTTTTTATGCCGCAGTTTTCAGCCTTTCCAGTATGCTGTCATTTGTTCAAAAGTTTTCCCAAAAATTTAAAATATGCCGGCTAACTGAGTATTAAGCGGGTTAAATGATACCAAGAACAATGAGCACTCAACACCCTGACAACGTGTTTATTCCCTTCTTTGCCCGGGAACCCACCCTCGGTGGGGAGGATGAGGTAACGGAGGCCTTTTATGCCTTCAGCGTCCTCGGAATAGAGGAGCAGATGTGGGACTTTGAGGGCAAAGAGGTGGATGAGTTCGTCATCAAAAAGCTCTTTGAGAGGTACGGCTACTTTTTTAAGGAACGCAGGCTGGGGAAGGAGTTTAGACTGACGCCGAGAGTTCCAAACCCGAGTGTTGAAAAGACAGAGGCAAAGCTTCTTCTGGAGACGCTGGAGAGCATCCCGCGTTCAGCCGATTATGCCAAGATATTCTACGGTGAAGAGGTAATCCCGATATTTGAGGTCATTCTGCCCATGACCACTTCCTCCGAGGAGATCGAGCGGGTTTATGAGCTCTACAGGCGCTACATCGCTGGAAAGCAATACAAGAGGGTCCACGACGTAAAGATATACGAATGGATAGGGGAGTTTTTCCCCAGAGAGATAAGCGTGATTCCCCTATTCGAGACGAAGGAAGCCATCCTAAACGCCCACGAAATCCTTGAGGAGTACATGACGGGAAAGGACATTGAACACCAGCGCGTTTTCCTGGCCAGGAGCGACCCTGCAATGAACTACGGCCTGATAAGTGCAGTCCTTTATGACAAATACGCTTTATTCAAGCTCCGGGAGCTCGAAGAGGAGATGGGGGTTGAGATATATCCCATAATCGGGGTTGGGGGCGCTCCCTTCAGGGGGCACTTCACACCGGGGAACGTTAAAGGGGTTCTGGAGGAGTATAAAAGCGCCCAGACATTCACAGTCCAGAGCTCATTTAAGTACGATAATGCCCCAAAAGATGTCATAAAGGCCGTGGAGAAGATAAAATCCTCGAAGAGGGGAAAAGCGGAGGCAATAGGGGAGGAGATGTTTGAACTCCTTCCAAAATATGAGAGGGCCTATTCAGCGGAGCTCAGAGCTCTGGCGCCGTTTATAAGGGAGGTGGCGAAATACGTCCCCTCGAGGAGAAGGAGGAAGCTCCACATCGGCCTTTTTGGGTACTCAAGGGAGGTTAACGGCATGGCTCTACCCAGGGCCATAAAGTTCACCGCATCCCTCTACTCCCTTGGAGTCCCGCCTGAGCTCCTGGGGCTGAGTGCTTTGAGTGAAAGTGAATTAGACCAGATTAGCGAGTATTATAAAGGCCTTTACAGGGATATCGAGTTTGCCCTCCGCTACTTCAACCCGGGAGCGGCGGAAAAGTTCAGGTTCCTAAAGCCCATAGCCGACCTTCAAAGGGAGCTTGGAGTCGAGCCCGTCGGGGAGTACGAGGCGATAACCACGAGGATCCTGAGAGGAGAGTTTGATGAGGGCTTAATAGTAGAGGCAGCGGGCTTGAGGGGGTTTCTGGGCTGAGTTAGGTTTTAATAGCCTCACACCGGAAAAGCATACGGTGAGCATTAATGCTCACGGAGTTCATACTGGGCTTTTCATTCACCCTCGCGTGGGCGGGATTTCTCGGCCCGCTAATCCTCGCGCTCCTCCTTGTGGTCTCCCTGTTTCTCTGAGACCCATGGAAACTTACAAATATTGCCTTCCATAGAAGAAAGATTTGTGTGATATCCCCCTGTATGAAGACCATATCCGAGAAGA
>JALSON010000087.1 GCA_026986455.1 Thermococcaceae archaeon
CCACTGCAGACCAGTCTGAACCTGCCGGGACAAACAGCCTTGCGAATGTTATCCCGTAAAGACCCCCCCAGAATATCCCTGAGAGGATTATACCTTTGGCAAAGGGTCTTTCTGCAAGGAACAGCCTTGCAACCTGGGTGCTGAACACTGCTATCAGTGCAACTATGAATCCCTGGAAGAACCTGAGGGCCACGACAATCCACCAGCTGCCGACGAAGGGCAGTATGAACTGGGGTATGGCGGCAAAGCTAACTATAAGCGCCACGCTCTTCTTGAAGGAGCCCTTGAATATTCCGGTTCCACCGAGGAGGAATGCGACGAAAAGGCCTATCACAAACGCATCCTGCTGATAGCTGAGTGCGGAGCCATTTATTCCGTAGTGCTGGATTACAAGCCCTTTGAATTTTTCCAGCATGTGCATCGTTCCGAATCCCGCAGCGACCACAAACATGTCAAGGAAGACGGTAATCCACCTCTTATCCATTTAATTCCCTCCTTCAGAGTTTTCCAGCGATCATAAGCACTCCAAAAATAATGAAAATTGCTCCTGCAATCTTGTGAATCAGGGAGAGGGGGAGCACGTCCCCCATCTTCTCCCCGGCAAGTGCCCCTATTATATTAACCGCAGCCAGTCCCAGAATTGCGCCAAAAAATGCGGTTTTCCACCCGTATTTGGAGGCAAATGCCATTGTGGCAATCTGGGTCTTGTCTCCAAGCTCGGCGAGAAAAATTGCAGCAAAGATGGCAAAGAGCTCCTCCATTCCCCTCTCACCGTCAGATTTCTGAGAGCGCCCTTCTTATCCTTTCCATAGCGTCTATCAGCCTTTCCCTGCTGGTTGCATAGCTTATCCTGACGTATCCTTCTCCGGCCTTGCCAAACGCGGTCCCCGGAATCACGACAACCCCCGCCTTTTCAAGGAGCCAGTTTGCAAAATCCTCGCTGCTCATGTCGAGTTCCGGATCAATCCTTGCGAATATGTAGAAAGCTCCCTTGGGTTCAAACGCATCCATGTGGGGCATGTCTTTGAGGTATTTGAGGACGAGCTTTCTCCTCTCGTTGTAGGTCTTCCTCATCTGATGGACAGCCTCCCAGCTCCTTTCGTCCCGCAGGGCTGTTATGGCTGCCACCTGAACGAAGGAGGTGACGTTGCCTATGACGTATGCGTGGAGCTTTATCATGTCCTTTATGATCTGCTCCGGAGCTATTGCAAATCCAAGGCGCCAGCCTGTCATGGCAAAGGTCTTTGAAAAGCTGTTGGCGAGAACGGTATTGTCAGGAGCATATTTTATCATGGGGTAATGTCGGGCCCCATCATAGAGGAAGTGCTCGTAGGGTTCATCGCTGAGGATGTATATGTTGTAGTCCTCCGCTATGTCCGCGATGGCCTTTACGGTTTCCTTGCTCAAAACAGCACCTGTTGGGTTGTTCGGATAGTTGATGACTATCATTCTGGTTCTTTTGGTTATGAGGTCGACAAGCTCATCAGGGTCTATCTGGAAGCCATTCTCCTCCCTGAGAGGAATTCTGATTATTCCCGCCTCGGCTATCTTTGCGTCTTCAACATATGACACAAAAGCCGGGTCCGGAATTATGACGTCATCACCCTTTTCCAGGAGGCTTTCAAATGCGAGATATGTGGCCTCATAGGCACCTGCGGTAACTATGATGTTGTTTGAGGGGACATCCGTTTTGTAAAATTCCCTGTAATACTCAGAAATGGCCTCCCTGACCTCCGGTATTCCCGCATTTGGGGTGTAGTGGGTGTAGCCTTCATCGAGAGCTTTTTTGGCAACTTCCACTATGACATCCGGTGTGTTAAAATCCGGTTCCCCTATCCCAAGGGAAATGACGTTTTCCATTTTCGAGGCTTTTTCAAAAAGCTCCCTGATTTTTGAGCGCTGTATCAGATTTATTCTTCCCGCAAGGAAATATTTACGTTTTCTATATCTCATGAGCATCACCCCGGGCATTTAAGGGTGAAAGAAAGCTCTTATAAAGTTATCTGGAAAATTATATAGAAAAACCCGCCGTGTGACTACAAAACTTCAACCAAAGCTGCCCTTTCGAAAAGACTTTTCAGGTTTTCATCCCTGCATTCTCCTAGGGGCAACTCTTCGGCATTCAGCAATTCCATCAGCCTCTCCTCACATCTGTCCCCGTATGCAACGGCAAAGTTTTCCCCTGGCCGTGCCCCATACTCCCCGATGGCTTCAGCTATCTGAAGCGTGCCGGCAAGTCTGAGCAGGATTTCACCGTTTACCGTTCTGGCGTGGTTGGTTCCCCTCTCAAATGCCCTTAATGCCAGGATTACTGCAAATACAACATGCTTCCAGCATTCGGCATTCACAATCTGGAGTCCCCTGCCGATTCGTGATACCATCTTCCCTGCATCATCAACCTGAATTCTGGCAATGCACAGCCTGTGATTCTCTGTTTCTATAACCTTCATAAAGTCCACCCTCAGGTGATATGCGGTTAGCTCATTTAAACCTTCTCCAGCAGGTATTTTTAAACATTTTAAATTTTTTGATTATTAATCTAATTTCCAAAATTTTTTTGGGTTTTATAATATTATAATATTAAGATGACAGCAAAAAGTATTTAACTAATTAAAGCACATGATTATATTAGCCTCTTCATGGATTGGGTGGTACATCTATGAGCAGGATGAAAATAATCAGCGTACAGCTTCCCCAGGGGCTCATAAACGCCATGGATCAGCTTGTTAAAAAGGGGGTATATCCGAGCAGAAGTGAGGTCATAAGAGAAGCTGTGAGGGAGCTGTTAAAGAAGGAGCTCTATGCCCTTGAAACTGAAGAACGCTCAACTCCTGAATACATCCTGAAATAAGAGGCTTGAATCAGATATTTGCTGAGATGAATATTTACTGGGGGTCGGGTAGATGGTATTTAAACTGCTTGAGCAGGCTGGTATAAAGCTCGATCTGGACGACGAGCCCAGATCAAGGAATGCACTGTTCGATGAAAGCGTTGAGGGCCTGATAAAAATCGCGATAGTTGGCGTGGGCGGTTCTGGAAACAACACCATAACAAGACTCTATGAACTCGGGGTTCAGGGAGCCGAGCTGATAGCCATGAACACCGATGCCCAGCACCTGGCAAGGACCAAGGCCCATAAAAAGCTCCTCCTCGGGAGGGAGATAACACAGGGGAAAGGCTCGGGAGGAAATCCCGAAATCGGCTACAGGGCGGCTGAAGCGAGTGCCCATGAGATATCCGAGGTAATAGGAGATGCTGACCTGGTTTTCATAACGGCAGGGATGGGCAACGGGACCGGAACCGGGGCTGCACCGGTGGTTGCAAAGGTTGTAAAGGAGCGTGCAAGGCATAACGGCAGATTCAGGGAGCCTCTGGTCATAAGTGTTGTTACGTTTCCCTTCAGGAATGAGGGGACTGTCAGGATAGAGAAGGCTAAAGCTGGTATAAAGGCCCTGCTCTACTACTCGGACACGGTGGTCATAATTGAAAACGACAAGCTCCTCAAGCTCGTTCCCAAGCTGCCGATATCAGCGGCGTTCAGATTTGCGGATGAGATTATAGCCCGGATGGTTAAGGGGATAACGGAGACCATAAAGCTCCCGTCGATGGTTAACATCGATTTTGCGGATGTTTATAGTGTCATGAAGGACGGGGGTGCCGCATTAATTGGAATAGGGGAGAGTGACTCCACGAACAAGACCGTCGAGGCCGTGAAGAACGCCCTTGAAAACAAAATGCTCGATGTCAAGTTCGGCAGCGGTGATAAAGCCCTGGTTCACTTCACGGTCGGGCCTGATGTTAGCCTGGGCGAAATAAGCGCGGCTATGGATCTGGTCTACGAAAAGCTCGGCGCTAAATCCGAAATCAAATGGGGTGCGAGGATCGATGAGGACATGGGTAAGGTCGTCAGGGCAATGGTGATAATGACGGGTGTGGATTCCCCGCACATCCTCGGGGGGGAGAATGCCCTTCAAACAGGGGAGAAAATAGTAATGCCCGAGCTGGAAAAGCCGCTCCTCGGAAAGAAAAATGACTTTGACGCAATATTCAGGACGGTCAGCGG
>JALSON010000088.1 GCA_026986455.1 Thermococcaceae archaeon
CATAATGCTAACATTCGAGAATGAAATCAGCGGTGTCGTCGAGACGAACAGGCTAACCCCCCACAAGACGAGAACCCTGAACGTGGTGGGAACCAGTGGAATAGCCTATCTCGACTACATAAACCAGAGCCTCACACTTTATGACGAACAGTGGGTCAAGGAGGCGAAGATACAGAAAAAGGAGCCGCTGAGAAATGAGCTCGAACACTTCATCGAGTGCGTTGAGAGCAGAAAGAAGCCCCTCGTATCCGGGGAGGAGGGGCTTCACGCACTGGAGGTAGCGATTAGAGCTTTAGAGAGCGCGAAAGAGGATAAAATAGTAAAACTGGGTGAATGAGAATGAAGCTCATCGGGCTGAAGAAGGATGAGGTCAAATCCGCCCTCAAAAATGGAGAAGTCACGATAGCTGTCTACGGCATGGGCAAAATGGGTCTTCCCTTAGCGGCTGTTTTCGCTGATCACGGTGCCAAGGTAATCGGTGTTGATATTAACGAGAAAGTTGTTGAAATGATAAACCGCGGGGAGAATCACGTTAAGGAAGAGCCCGGCCTCGATGAACTGGTCAAGAGAAATGTTGAGGCCGGCCGCTTAAGGGCGACAACCGACGGTGTTAAAGCTGCAAAAGAGGCCGACGTAATGATAATCATCGTGCCCACCCTAACAGACGAAAGGGGCAACATAAAGCTCGGTCCGGTCTATGATGTGGTGGAGAAGATTTCTCAGGGGCTTGAGAGGGGAGATATCGTCATTACCGAGGCGACAATGCCCCCCGGCACGACCGAGAGTTTAATTCCAATTCTTGAAAAGTCCGGCTTGAAGCTTGGCGACTTTGGCTTGGCTCACGCTCCAGAGAGAACAATGACAGGCACGGCCATCAGAGACATCACCGGCCAGTATCCCAAAATCATCGGGGCAAGTGACGAGAAAACGCTGGAAGCAGTTATTGGAATCTACGAGACCATCAACAGGAAGGGTGTCATTCCAATGAGTTCTATCAAGGCGGCGGAGGCTGTGAAGGTATTTGAGGGCGTTTACAGGGACGTGAACATTGCTCTCGCCAATGAGCTGGCGATGTGGTGTGAAGAGCACGGGCTGGATGCGCTTGAGGTCTTTCGGGCTGCCAACACTCAGCCTTACTGCCACCTGCACATGCCCGGGGCCGGGGTTGGCGGACATTGTATCCCAGTGTACCCCTGGTTCGTCATTAATCTCGCCAAGAGGACGAATCCACGCCTCATAAAGACCGCAAGGGAGATTAACGATTCGATGCCCCACCATGTTGCTGAGCTTACTGTTAAAGCGCTCAACGAGGCTGGAAGACCGCTTAAGGGAAGCAATATTCTCGTGCTCGGTTTGACGTTCAGGGGTGGTGTTAGAGAGTTCATGAAGGTAGCGGCGAGGCCGATAATTCAGGAACTTAAAGAGTGGGGTGCCAAGGTTTACGCCTACGATCCCCTCTGCACTCCTGAGGATGCGGAGCGTTTTGATGCGGAGTGGAAGGAAGACTTCAGGGACATTGATGCGATAGTAATTACAGCAGACCACAGGGAGTTCAGGGAGCTCGACCTCGAAAAGCTCGCAGAGGAGATGAGAAATAGGGTGATAGTTGATGGAAGAAACGTCATCGAACCGGAAAAAGCCCAGGAACATGGATTCATATACTTTCGGGTGGGCATGATTTAAGTTCATTACTTTTTTAAACCCATTTTCACACTGTGATATTAGGTGAATCAAATGCGCATTACTCTCATCATGGTACTCTCTGGCATAGCAGTTTTCTGGATACTGATGTATCTGCTCTTCGGCAGAAACCCTGAAGAGAAAGAGGAGGGGCTTGAGGTAGACGGGATCGTGGCGATGTGGAGGACAAAGAGGCTCCTCGGCTTTATAGAGAGTCTTGCCCGGAGATACAGGCGTTTCTGGGGAATTTATGGGGATGCAGGCATAGTCCTCGGTTTTGCAGGAATGGCCTTTGTATTCTACATGCTCTTCAAGACCGCCATGAAAACCGTGACCAGCAGGGGTGCGGCTGCAGGAGTCCAGCTCGTCATCCCCGGCGTCACCATTCCCCTGTGGTACGGACTCATAGGGCTTGCGGTTGTTCTGGTTGTGCATGAGCTGAGCCATGGTGTTGTTGCCCGTGCCGATGGCATACCACTGAAATCCGTGGGGCTTGTTTTATTTCTGGTGCTGCCGGGGGCATTTGTTGAACCTGATGAGGATGTCATAAACCGGGCCCCGCTGAGAAAGAGGCTGAGGGTCTATGGGGCGGGATCAATGGCCAACATAGTAACGGCCCTTATTGCCCTCCTGATAATAAATTTAGCCATAGCTCCACTTCTTCAGCCGAATGGAGTTCAGGTTGCGGGAGTTATCCCCGGGAGCCCGGCCGATGGGGTGCTGCAGAAGGGAGACGTTATAGTGAGCATAGACGGACATCAGATCACCACGGTGGAGGGCTTCATGAAGTTCATGAACACAACAAAGCCGGAACAGGTGATAACCCTCCAGATTCTGAGAGGGGGGAAGGAAACGGAGGTCAGGATAAGACTGAAGGAGCACCCTGAGAGACCGGGGAAGGGTTATATAGGAATTTATCCCGCACAGAGCGTGAAATCCAAAATCGGAGGAGAATCCGCAGTTATCCCGCTCTTCTTCACGCTCTACTGGATATACGTCCTCAACATAGGCATCGGTCTGATGAACCTCTTCCCTCTCGTCCCCCTTGATGGCGGCAAAATGCTGGACGATGTCGTGAAGGAGTACCTCCCGGACAGGATAGCCAGACCGGTCAGATACGCCACCATAGGCGTGGCACTCTTCCTGCTCGCCCTCAACCTGCTCCCGGCCTTCAGGAATCTGCTGGGGTGAGCACCTGCCATTTAATCATCTAATCATTACCTCTCCCCTTTTCAGCCTGAACTCATATGTGCGGGGCTCGAAGTCAGGGAGAGGGGATTTTCTGATGAACATCTCTTCAAAAGCCGATGATGTTGAGTTGAACTCCACGATGTACTGGCTGTAGAGGCAAACCCATGAGACAAACTCCTTTGATACCCTGTCCCTGTTGAGGAGGAAGATGTTTAAGGGTCTCTTTCTGCTCTCACTCAGGCGTGCTTTTTCCTTTTCAGCGAGATTTCTCTGGAGAATCTTTATCACATTTTTCTCACCGAGCAGAAACGCAAGACCCTCAAGGGTCACGTTTATTCCCACGCTCCTCCTCTCATCCCCCACCTTTTTCAGGATTTCCCTGTAGAGAGCCGTGAACTTGGGCAGATACGTCGATATGTCGACACCCTGAGTTGAGTAGACGTAGGGCAAATCATAGTCTATCCCGTAAAACGACCCGAACACCTCTATCACACCCAGGTCACCGCTCTTCCCGTATCTGTGAAGGTCAAAACCCACACTGTTGAGTTCCATTGAAAGGGGAGTGACCGGCATTGAATTGTTGATTATAATGCCAAAGTCCCCTTCTTTAATCCTGTTTTCCAGGATTTTAATCCCCAAGCCCCATCCGTAGGAGTATGTGTCGTATATTATGAGGAAAATGCTATCCTCCAGAAACCCTCCGCCAATGGCTGAATCCAGCTCCCCAATTCCAGTGCTCAAAAGCTCCATGGCAGCACCCCCATGTATATTGGAAAATCATGACTTAAATTTTTTCTTTAGAGACGGTGAGATTTTTAAAGATTGTCGAGATTTCAGGGAGGGGAGAGAAAGATGAAGTGTTCAAAATGTTCAAGGGATGCGGTGTATCATGCCCGCTATGAGGGGAAGTACTACTGCAGAAAACACTTCAACGAGATGGTCGAGAGGAAGGTTAAGGGGCACGTGAAAAAATACAGGTTGATTGAGAAGGGTGAGAGGATAGCTGTCGGTGTTTCCGGCGGGAAGGACAGCGTTGTCCTGCTCCACCTCCTCGCAAAGCTCCGCGAGAGGTTTCCCTTCGAGCTGGTTGCGGTAACGATAGACGAGGGTATAGCGGGTTATCGCCCGCCAAGCGTTGAAATCGCAAGAAAAAATGCGAAGAAGCTCGGGATAGAGCACAGGGGTTATTCGT
>JALSON010000089.1 GCA_026986455.1 Thermococcaceae archaeon
CCTACAGGCTCATGCTTCTGAACGCAGTCTATTCCTTCTTTTTAGCATCTACCGTCTCGGTTCCCATAGTGCTCGTGCTCAGAAGCGTGAGGAAGTACCTCTGGGACTACGGCATCGGGAGGTTCAACCAGATATCCGGATGGGCGTGGGTTGGCGGGCTGGTTCTGGGACTGGGCCTGATAAGGAGCACCTCAATCCAGACGCTGCTGGTCATATTTGCCGCCATCAATGTATTTTCGGTTATATGGGCCGCCAGAACCATCAGGGAGGCGCCGATATACGTGAGCAGGGAGAACATAAGGAACTTCAGGAACCACGTGGTGGAAAAGGTGCGCTACATGCCGAGCTTCATACTCCACACTCCCACAAAGGTCAGAAACCTCAAGCACAGGGCGTTCTACCTCTCAGCCTTTCTTTTCTGGCTCTCATCCGGGGTGTACTTCACGCAGTTCCCGGTATTTCTGACCAGTGCAGGCGTTGATAGGAGCATGATATACCTCGCAGCGGTGCTGAATTCCGGGATTTCAGCTTTCATGTATTTACGTGTGGGTTTGCTGCTCCAGAATGGAAACGGTCTCCATATCCTGAAAAGAGGCTTAACGACCCGCCTTGTTGCAGTTGGTATACTGGCGCTCTCAACCCTGATAAGCCCTCTCCTGCTGCCTGCCGCCCTGATCTCGTATGCCCTCGCGGGCTATTCCTGGTCTTTCATAGGCATATCCTCGACATCGATAGTGGGCAGGCTTGCAGGGGACAGGGAGAAGGGCTCCGCAATGGGATTCCTGAACCTTGTGAATTCGCTCGGATACATAGCAGGAAGCCTCGTGAGCGGGTTCCTCGTGGACTACGGATTTGTTGCTGCCTTTACCGCCGGCGCCCTATTCGTGGCACTCAGTATGAGGGTGCTGAAGGGGCTAAGCTTCCCCGCTTGAGATCCTCCTCTGGCAGAAATGCCGGAAAAACAAAAGAGCATGAAGGGTTCAGAACTTCAACCTCAGAACCCTCGCCAGAACCACGAGGGGATCCCAGACGGGGGCAAATGGCGGGGCGTAGGCTAAATCAGCGAAGAACAAATCTCTAACCGTGAAGCCGGCCTGAAGAGCAACTGCAAACGTATCGATCCTCGGAAGTATCTCCGCCCCAACAGCCTGCAGACCAAGGAGTCTGCCGCTTTCCTTATCCGCAATGCCCTTCAGCCAGATTTCCCTCGCCCCGGGATAGTAGTGGGGCCTTGTCCTTGCCTTTATAAAGGCGGTTTTAACATCATAGCCTTCCTTCATTGCCTCCGCCTCGGTCAGGCCGGTTTTTCCGATTTCCAAGTCCATGAATTTTGTTATTGAAGTTCCAAGAACTCCAGGGAAATGAATTTCTTTTCTGGCTATATTGCTACCTGCCACATATCCCATCTTGTTTCCGGGGGGTGCAAGGGGAACCCACACCCTCCTGCCCGTTATCAGATGCCTTGTCTCGGCAACGTCTCCCGCAGCATAAACGTTCTCAACGCTCGTCTGCATTCTCTCGTTTGTCCATATCGCGCCGGTTTCACCTATTCTGACCCCCAGCTGGCGGGCCAGCTCCGTGTTCGGCTTGATGCCGGTGGCAATTATCACGAGATCAGCCTTATATTCCCCCGCATCGGTAACGACCTTTTCCACCCTTCCATTGCCCTCAAATTCGAGCGTCAGCTCCTCCAGTCTCAGGTTGAGGTGCTGCCTCATCGTTTCCTCAACAATATCCGTGATTTCTCTGTCAAAGGTTTTTCTCAGGACTCTCCCGCTCCTCCCGATGAGTGTTACCTCCTTTCCCTGAGCGGCAAAGGCTTCGGCCATCTCTACTGCGATATACCCTGTTCCGATAACGACGACATTTCTGATCTCATTCCTCTCCATGTACTCCCGGATTGTTGCGGCATCCGGAGGCAGGTCTGCGGTGAAAATCCCTTCCAGGGAGCAGCCTTCGATTGCAGGAACTTGGGGTGATGCTCCGTTCGCAAAGAGGAGGTAGTCCCACTCATAGGTGTGCTCACCATCGCTTTCCCGAACCCTAACGTAGCCCTGTCCCACCTCCACAACCTCAGCGTTCATATGGAGGTCTATGCCCCTCTTCTTTATGAAGAACTCCGGGGGATAGTGCATGAGCTTTTCCATAGGAGAGATGCCCTCAACCACGTAGGGGACACCGCAGGGGGCGTGGCTCACCCATTCCGTGGCTTCGAAGACCTTAACGTCCCATTCGGGTTTCAGCTTTTTAACCCTTGATGCAGCGCTCATTCCGGCAGCTCCGCCGCCGATGATAACAACCTTCTCTGCCATTCCTCATCACCACAAAAGGTTCAAAACCTGAGGTTAAAAAGGTTGATGGGCAGAATTGTAGAGCAGGGGGAGCTTCACATAATCCAGAACGCTTCCTCCGGCTTTTTTAATTTCAGTGTGTTTAACTAAATCTCTAAACTGACCTCCCAAGAGACCGTCGCCGATTAACGCACTTCCCTGGGCGGCCTCTTTCGCTTTACCCTCTAGGCCTCTCTGCTTAACAACGGGGATATCAAAATGATCCTCAAGCATATCCCTGACATCTTTCCTGAGCCTCTCTATACGCATGAGTCTCCCTGAAAGGATTATTTCCCTTGGCTTCCTGAGTATGGCAAGCTCGCTTGCGATTGCCTTTAAGAATCCATCCTTCATTGCCTCCCATGCTCCGGCAAAGGGTTCCTCATCGAGTCTCTCGACAAATTTTTCAGGGGTTAAAATTTCATTTGCCGCTATTATGGATGCACCTCCCCAGAACAGGTGCCATTTCCTAATTTCTCCCATTAAATAGGCAATCTCCCCATCCAGGGCCCCGCTGTTCACAAATGCCGGGCCTGGGAAGATGGTTCCTCCAATGCCATCAATTATCTTTCCCTTCTCGACGGCACCGGCGAAGTTGTATCCAAAGCCAACCTCAAGCAAAGCGAAGGAAACCTCCCCATAGGGAATGCCCAAACGCTTGGCTTGATCATAGATCGCCAGAAGGGTTATCGCCAGCTTATCCGCAGTTCCCATGTCGACCTTGTTGTATTTCCTGAATTCGGGCACCGTTGGAAGGTGTATTATCCCCGGAATGAACCAGACGTTCATCCCCTTCTCCTTCATTTCATCAACCATCTTCTGGAGACCGATCAGAACGGGAATCTCCTCCTCCCTGACGAGGGTCATCTCAAATCTGTCCTTCTCTGTTAACTCACTTATGTGCTTCAGCGGAATGCCGTAGCCGGAAGGGCCGATTATTATATCAGCGTTAAACCCTTCAATGGCTTCTACGATTTTGCTTGGCTCCTCAGCCACAGCTTCACTTGGAAAACTTAAATCAAGCTTTATTCTTCCATCTTCAAGGCCAATAACATCAAAGCTTCCCGTTCCAGGGTCAACACCTATAACCCTCATTCTATCACCCCGGGATTAGGGATTATAAAAATTGTGCGCTCATTCCTTCTTACCCCTGATGTAATATCTGCCTCTGATTTTCACGAGCCTGTAGATTTCCCCTTCTCTGAGCTCGGAATGCGGCATCTCGGTCTCAAAAGTCTCGTAGCTCTCCATGTCCATAAACTGAACCTCTCCCGGTGTTAAACTCGTCACCATGGCTTCCTTTTCCTCATGGTCAACTGCCTCTATTCTTTCCCTCTTTATGGTCTTCCAGTCGAGGTGTTCGGTTCTCTGCGTGGATAGGTTTCTCAAGTTCATGCCCCTTCCGTCAACATGTTCAACCTCATATACGTTGCCCTTTCTGTCCCCCACGATATCCCCTTTCCGGAATTTCGGCAGTCTGACACTTACACTCGTCCTGTAAACCTCCCTGCTCGTCTGCCTGTCCAGACCGACAAGCTCATAGGCCTCACTTATACTTCCGCCGAATTTCTCTTTTATGGCCTGGGCGAGCTTTCTTGCGCTTGATTTGGAGCCCATATAAAAATCCAGTCCCTCATCCTTCTCAATGGTGTCCTGAATGAATCCCATCCTGTCCTTGCGCATAATCTCGTCGACTTTTGCTTCAACAAGCTTTTCAACGGCCT
>JALSON010000090.1 GCA_026986455.1 Thermococcaceae archaeon
GAAGGGGTGCTCTGTGTTCAGGTAGTTCTGGATGTTGTCCTTATCAGGATATCTGAATCCGGTTACAATATCAATCTCGGGGTATTTTGACCTCAGGGCTTCCATGAAGGGCCTGAGATTCTTTTCCGGAATTTCAAAGTAGACCGCGGGGAAATTTGTGTAGTCGCTATACACGGTGTAGTTGTATGCGGCGGCAATCTGCAACACCGCCAGCTGGTTTTCATTTTTGTCCTGGTCGCTTGAGAAGATTACATTAACACCCTCCGCGCCGCTCGTGCGGTTGATGTAGTGCACGGCTATTCCGAGCCTGTGGAGGATGTTCCTGGAGGCCGGGACGTACCAGACCTCATCACCGATGTAGTCGTGCAGCTTTGGGCTGGAGGCCGTTTTGTATGAGTAATAGAATGATCCACCCACCATCAGAATTACAAGCAGGATGAAGATGAGCTTTTTCCAGTTTACATTCCTCATATTCATATTTTACCCCTTGCCAATCTACACGATATTTCTTTAAACCTTTTCGCATAAGAGGGAACGGTGAGAACATGGGGATGGAGGAGTATATAGAGCTCGCTGCGGATATGATAAGGAGGGGATATGATGAGAGGAAGATACGCTCAAAACTTCCACGGGAGAGCGCGGATGAAATAATCGAGATAGCGAGGGCCAGAATAAAGGCGAAGGACAAGTTCTCACGCACCGACCTGTGGATGGATATGGAGGGACTCAGATATGCGACCCATGAGACTGTCGCCGAATACAGGGCAGGTAGGGTTAAACCCGGGAGTATAGCCGATGTATCATGCGGAATTGGAATCCAGCTTATCTTCTTTGCGAAATATGCCGAAGAGGCTTATGCCATAGATATCGACGAGCGGAAGCTCTTCTATGCTGAGAAAAATGCGGAGAAATACGGGGTTCGTGAGAGGATATACTTTATCCACGGGGACAGCCTTAGCAGGGAAATTATCGAGCAGGTGCATGCAGAGGTTGTGTTCTCCGACCCTGCAAGGCCGCCGCAGATGCCAGAACGCCGTCTGGAGGATCTCCTGCCAAGCCCCCTAAGGGTGTACGAAGCCTACAGGCACAAGACGGATGCGTTCATCTTTGACCTTCCTCCCCAGATAAGGCGTGAGAAAATCCCGTGGAGGGGGGAGTTCGAATACATAGACCTTTTCGGTGTCCTCAACAGGTTAACTTTCTACCTTGAGCCTCTGGCGAAGGCTGAGAGGAGCGCAGTCCTCCTGCCGCAGGGTGTGAGGCTGGAGAGCAACCCTGATCTTGAGAATATAGTCGAATGGGGCGAACCCCTTCAGTATCTCTACGAGATTCCACAGGCGATAGACCATGCGGATTTAATAAACGAGCTGTTCCACACTGTTAAAGGCACTCTGCACATGCTCCTCAGGGAGAAGAGGCGGGTTCTTGCCACGAGCGACGAGGAGATTAAAAGCGAATACTTCAAGAGGGCATACATCATAACAGGAATCACGAAGTTCCATCCTGTCAGGATAAACGATTTCCTGAGAAAGAACGGCTACGGGAGGGCCACGCTCAGGATTTCGATTCCTGACACCGCTTACTGGAGCTTCAGGCGGAGGATTGAAAGCGGGCTGAGGGGCGAGAAGAGGGCGTTTGTCTTTCAGTACAAGGACAGGGCCATAATAGCTGAGAGCATACAGGAAACATGAGCCTTTCGCCGGGCTTGAGGGCGGGATTCGGTATAGGGACGGGGCCATAAAACTAAAGCTCCTCTATCCTCACATTTTTTATCTTCTTTGAGCCTATCCTGAGGGCCTTGAAATATTCCACGTGCTCCTCTGGGAGAAACGCCTCCAAACTGAGCGCACGCAGCCTCTTTTTTCGATTTTTATGATTGCCGTTTGATTTCATCTCGATTTTACCGCGTTTCAGGAACTCATCGAGCTTCCTGTCCATCCCTTCACCCATTACTGGTGGAAGGGTTTGATTATATAGCTTTTTCCCCGGGAAAATACGCTGAACCTTCCCCCGGGAAAAGAAACCTTGATGAAAATCCGTTAATTTTCCCCCGGAAATCGTTTAAGAGAAATACTTTTAACTGAATGCCCTTATCTAATCAGAGAGTAACTGAAAAGGGGATGGCCATGTGCGGGATAATCGGCTATATCGGTGATAGAAAAGCCTGTGATGTTATTGTCAGCGGATTGAAAAGGCTTGAATACAGGGGTTATGATTCTGTTGGGGTTGTTACTGAAAACGGCGGGGAGCTGTACATCAGGAAGGGCGCCGGCAAGATAGGGGAGCTTGAGAAAAAGCTCGGACTTTCCGAACTGCCGGGAAACAGGGGCATCGGGCACACGAGGTGGGCAACCCACGGTATTCCGGATGATACAAACGCACATCCCCACACAGACTGCACAGGTGAGATTGCACTGGTTCACAACGGCATTATCGAGAACTACCTCGAACTGCGGGAGGAGCTGCTGGAGAAGGGCCATTTATTCAGGAGCGACACCGATACCGAGGTGATAGCACACCTGATTGAGGAAGAGCTTAAAACCGCAGGGGACTTTGAGGAGGCCCTCAGGAACGCACTTAACAGGCTTAAGGGCTCATTTGCGCTGGGAATAATATATTCCAGGGATGTGGAGCATCTCTACTTCGTCAGGCATGAAAGTCCCCTCGTCCTCGGAATAGGAGAGGGAGAGATGTTTGCGGCAAGTGATGTTCCGGCTTTTCTGCCCTACACAAACAGGGCTGTTTTCATAGATGATGGCGAATATGTTATTCTCTCCAAGGAGGGATACACTGTTAAGGACTTCAGGACAGGTGCCGTCAGGGAGAAGGAAGTGCACACAATAAACTGGAGCCTTGAGATGGCCGAAAAGCAGGGCTATCCCCATTTCATGCTGAAGGAGATACATGAGGAGCCAAAGGCCGTGAAAGAGGCCATTTACGGAAATATTGAGTTCATGGACAGGATTGCGGAAGAGATAGCAGAGTACGACAAGATATTCATAGTTGCAATGGGAACATCATACCACGCGGGCATCGTCGGCAAGTACCTCTTCCAGAGGCTGGCCAGAAAAGTTCCGATTGTTGAGGAGGCCAGCGAGTTCAGGTATGAGGCTGAGGGAGTCATAGATAAGAACACTCTCGTGATTGCCATCACCCAGAGCGGGGAAACGGCCGATACCCTTGCGGCCATCAGGCTGGCGAAGAAGAGGGGAGCAAAGACGCTCAGCATAGTCAACGTTGTCGGAAGCATGGCAACGAGAATAAGCGACCTCGTGATCTACACCCATGCAGGTCCTGAAATCGGTGTCGCCGCCACCAAGACATACACAACGCAGCTGACCGTCCTGACAATGCTTGCGATAGCCCTCGCGAGGCATTTGAAGACCGTGGATGGGGATTATCTGAACACACTGGAGGAGGACCTTCATAAACTCCCCGAGCTGATCGAGGAGGTACTGGGTTACGAAGACGAGCTTAAAGCCCTCGCAGAGGAGCTTGAAGAAAAGAAGGACTTCTTCTACATAGGACGCGGAATAAGCGTGGCAACCGCCCTTGAGGGTGCCCTCAAGCTCAAGGAGATAAGCTACATACATGCAGAGGGCCTCTCCGCTGGAGAGCTCAAGCACGGGCCGCTTGCGCTCATTGAAGATGGTGTCCCGGTGGTTGCGGTGGCACCCTCCGGAAAAACCTTTGACAAGATTGTCTCGAACATAGAAGAAGCCAAGGCCAGAAAAGGATTTATAATAAGCCTCGGAGATAATGATGAGCTCAGGAAGATAAGCGATGTGTTCCTGAGAATGCCGGAGGTCGATGAGCTGCTGAGTCCTGTGGTGTATGTGGTTCCCCTCCAGCTGCTTGCGTACCACTTAGCTGTCCTCAGAGGCAATGACCCGGACAAACCGAGGAATCTTGCCAAGTCCGTTACCGTTGAATGAGGTGATCCGAATGGTGAAAACAAAGGTTAAGGCTAAGGAAAAGAAGAAAAAGAAGGAGAAGGATGATGAAATCCACATCCCCTTCAGCTATCAGAAATTCAAGATGTATGGATTTCC
>JALSON010000091.1 GCA_026986455.1 Thermococcaceae archaeon
CGGTGAGGCTTCCCTCGGTAATTGTAGTCTCATCCTCCAGCGTGACCACGGTGAGCTTTTTCACTCCGAGCTTTTTAGCGGTTTTAATGAGTCCCCCGACCTCTCTCCCGTAGTTGGTGGCGTTCAGCTTATATGTTACCTGAATCAGCTCATTTATCAGGGGGCCTTCCCGCACCACGAAGTCGACCTCGTTCTTTCCGTCTGAATAGTACGAAACTTCGAGCGACGGATTCCAGTAGCTTTTTTCCCTCAGCAGCTCTATAAAAACAAGATTCTCCAGTTTTCTTCCTTCGGCGTGGCCTTTGAAGAACAAAGAGGTAAATGCTGTATCGACGAGATAGAGCTTCCGGGGTTTTACCATTCTTTCCCTTGTTGAGGGGGAGAAAATTGGAAGCTGGAAGATGAGGAAGGATTCCTCCATTGCCCTGAGGTAGTTCATGATTGTCTTCAGATTTGCATCGACGCCGAGGCCTTTCAGGGCCCTCTGGAGGGAGCGGTAAGTGAAGTAACCACCGTAAAGGGATAGAATATGGTAGAACGCCTCTTGGAACTCTTTAATGTCTCTGAAAGAAAAGCGTTCAATCATGTCTCGATAGAACATTGTTTCGAGGATTGAAATTATCTTCTCCCTTGACTTGGTTATCCACACCTCAGGAAAGCCGCCCCACTTTATGTAGTCCTTCAGAATGGCCTGAAGTTTGCCCCTTTCTCTGAATGTCTTTCCGGTTTCTCCTGCAATTTCTCTGAATGAGAGGGGGAGAATTAGCCGTGAGATGTGCCGGCCCCTCAGGCGTGAGGGTATCTCGGAGGACATGAGGGTGGAGGACGAGCCCGAAACATATATGTCAAAATCACCAACATCATGGAGCCACCGAAGTTTGACGTCCCAGTTTTCCCACTCCTGAATCTCATCGAGGAAAAGGATTACCTTGCCCTCTGGAAACTCCCCCCTGATTTTTTCTGCAAGCTCCCGAGCGGTTAACCTCTTCAATTCCGGCTCGTCAAAGGGCAGGTATAGAACGTTTTGATTGTTTTTAAGCGATTCAGCCTTTTTGAGAAGCAGGAATGTCTTTCCAACCCGCCGTGGGCCGATTATGGCTTTTATGTCCCTTCCTTTGGGTAACTCAACCTCCCTTGGTATCTCTTTGATGAACTTAAGCGAGCCGAGGTACTCCTCGGTAATCTCTATCAGCGAAATCATGTATGCCAATAATACACATAACTATAAAAGTCTTGTGTATTTTAAATACACAACCAACGGCTATGGAACCATAACGAATCCATGAACCGCGAAATCGCTGTCGAAGGTAAACTTAATCCCGAGCCTCTGCATTATTGCAAACGCCAGGCTGTCGAATAGGTCTATTCCCTTCTGATCCCGGTATTTAAAGAAGAGCTCCCGGGCCCTCTCCCAGTCAGCTTCGCTCTCCTTCTCAATGAATATGAACCTGCTGGAGGTGTACAGTCTGTACTGTTCCTCCGCGACGTCTTTTCCGACGTGCTTGGCAACACCGTTCAGGAACTCCATAAATGTCGGCCGCCCGACAACGAATATTGAACCGCCCTTGACTGCATCCCTGAAAAAGCTCAGGGCTTTATCGTGTTCTGGATCATCTTTATACAAGGAGGGCTATCATTGCACTCGTGTCCATGTAGAAGAGCTCCGGTCTCAGTGGCTTTGCCATTCAACCACTCCCCAGTCCTCATCGTGGCTGGTCTTTCTGCCCTTTAGCTCTACTCTTCCAAAGGCGTCCCATATTGGGTCTTTTGAGATTTCTTCCTTGGTTAAGCTTGCGTTCCTCCGGAGGTACTCCTCGATGGCATCTCTCAAAATTTCCTTGATGGGCCGTTTTTCCCTCAGCGAGAGCGCTTTAAGCATCGAATAAAGAGTCTCATCTATCTCAGTCTGAACATGTTTTGTTGATGACATGGAATCACCGTGAACATGTAACTTCTCTGGACATTTAAACCTTCCTAACCCACAGCGCCTTGGCCATTCCAAATAGGCCGGAGATTTTCAGATTAAATTCTGCTATCGCTCCGGGGACAATCGGAGGGTGATTTGAATGGCAGACTCAGGAATACTGCATCCCCGCCCTAAAGGGCGAGGCTTTCAAAAGGTAAAGTTTCATCCTCCCGTGGTTTTGAGGCAGTCTTCAAGCTCCTCAAGCCTGCACCCCCTCACCTTTCCCGGCCCGGTGGCTGGGAGGGTCTTCAAACCGGAACCCGTGAGTACCGAAACAACCTTTGAGCCCTTCTCTATTTTCCCCTCCTCCACGAGCCTTTTTACCGCGGCTATTCCCGTAGCGCTCGCCGGCTGGACGAAAAGACCTTCACAGGCGAGCTCTTCCCGGGCCTTCAGTATTTCCCTGTCATTCACAGCGGCCGTGAACCCTCCTGTTTCTCTCAGGAGCTTCAGAACAGCGTTCCCGCTCGGGGGATAGGGATTCTCAATGGCATGGGCCACAGTATGCGGGTTTTTAAAGCGCTCTACTCTGTTTTTTCCTTCGATAAAAGCCCTGTGTATGGGAGAGCATCCTTCTGCCTGAACCGCAATGAATGTCGGGAGCTCCTCGACAAGCCCGCTGTTCCTGAGCTCAAGGAAGCCCTTGATAATTCCTCTAATCAGCCCCCCGGAGCTCGTTGGAACAATAACGTAGTCCGGGCTCATCTCCTCCGCTATCTCAAAGCTTATCGTTTTGTAGCCCTCTATCCTGAAGGGGTTGTCGGAGTTTATGAAATATATCCCCTCCTTTTCTCCAGCTTCGAGGCTTTTATAGTAGAGCTCCCCATAAGGCCCCTCCACCTTTATTATCCAGGGGGCATAGACAGCAATCTGCCTGACCTTCTCGGGGGCGATTGAGGACGGCACGAGGATATGGGCTTTAAGACCCGCCCTCGCCGCATATGCGGCGACGCTCGCCGCCATGTTGCCGGTTGAGACGGTTCCGACATTCCTGTAACCGAACCTTATGGCTGCTAAAATCCCGAGGAAAGTCCCTCTGTCTTTAAAGCTCCATGTGGGGTTAGTGGTCTCGTTTTTGAGGTAGAGTCTTACGCCAAGTTCTTTCCCAAGCCTGGACTTCACCAGCGGTGTATCCCCTTCACCGAGGCTCAGGTTCAAATCCGGCTCGACTGGAAGGAATTCCCGGAATCTCTCCCATACGCTCTTTCCTGTGTGAGTCCTCCCCCTGAAGGGCTCGAACTCAAGAGGCTCACCGCAGTCGCACCTCATCTTCCCGTGGTCTTCATATTCCCTCCCGCAGATCGGGCATCTAAGCATTTTCAATCCTCCTCACAGCTTTCAGGAAAACGTAATCACCCCTGAGGGATACGCTTATCTCAGCATACCTGTTATCCATTGAAAGCCTCAGCAGGAGCTCATAAAACTTCCCGGCGGCGTTTTTATCCGAGAAGAGAACTTTCCAGAGGAGGAGCTCATGGGTGGAGTTTCTGGCAAGGATCAGCCTGTCCCCCCTCCATGCGGAGGAAATCTCCATGGCGGTCCTGTTGTTGTATCCATGGCTCCAGAAGAGCAGGTAAACATAAAACGCCCCCATCCTGTCCTCATGAATGAGGGTGAAGCCTTCCGGGGGTTTTAGGGTGATGTTTGCGGGTCTGAAGTCCTGAAGGTATAGCTCGGGCTCCATAATCTCAATAGCCGAGTCAGGAAGGTTCCTGTAGGCTCTGTTGACAAGGCCCCATCCTCCCCTCTCATACAGGTATCTGACGAAGGGGTCGCCGAAGACGTAGGGGAATATCCCCATATCTATCACGGGATCCCTCGTGTACAGGCTCCTTATCTTGTATATTGGAATTCCCCTTCTTTCGCAGAAGAGGTCTGCCACGAGGTCAGCATCCCCCTCGACCAGGGCCCTTATTGCGAGGGTCTGGTCAAGCGTTTGACCATTGTAGGGTGCGTGAAACCACTGCCTCTGGAGGACATGGACGAGCTCATGAGCTATAGTCCTCTCCGCAACGGCAGGGCTTCCCAGAAAGTTCTCCCTTATGATGTATATCCTGTCCCCCATCGTTGCCGCTATCCAG
>JALSON010000092.1 GCA_026986455.1 Thermococcaceae archaeon
CTTTGGAAACGGGCCGAGTGCGAGGATGATACACACAAACGCCATGCTCTACAATCAGGGCATCTCGGATCAGATTATAAGGCTTCAGATGGAGACCCTTGAAAACAAGATAGGGGCGCTGGTTGGCGACGAGCACATGATTCTGATGGATGGAACGCTCACGGGCTCCCTTACGAGACCTCCTGTCTATCCAGAGAGCGTTAGGGGAATAACCACCATAACCGAGACCCTCGGTGATGAGAAGCTTGAGGAGCTCGTCGATGGCTTTGTTGAAAGGCTGGACAGGCACTATGAGGAGCTGTCCCTGCAGCTCGAAGAGAAAAGGGAGCTGAGGGAAGGGGTAATTCTGGCGGATGAGGTCCTCGATGATTATGCCGAGTACTACAGGGCCATGGAAGGGAAGCCCGTAACCAACTACGATGGAGTATTTAAAATGCTCAGAGAGGCCATAAAGGCCGGGACACTCATGGAGATAGCTGAAAGGATCGAAGAGTACGGGGAGGAGAAGAAACTCTCCGTCGAGGATGCGAGGAACTCGATTCATGTCGTCCTCGGTTACATAGAATACCTCTACTCCCTCGAAAGACTCCTGCAGAAAGACCTGATATACATAGCCAAGAGCTTCTACAACAGAAAGATAACCGAGAGGCTGGGCATAAAAGCCGTCGATGTTCCCTTCCTCGACGCATACCTGAGGAAAACCTTCGGGGAGGAAAAGCCGGGCTACTACATCATAACCCAGGGCGGCAAAGCCATAAGCCACAGAATACCCCGGGCGCTCAGAAAGCACTTCAGGCTCGTTGATAGATACATAGCCGAGGGCGTTCCGATGGCATACATAAGAACCATGAGGGGCGGCGTGATATATCTCCTCCAGTCAAACAGGAAGATTAACGATGAGCTGCTGGCGAGGCTGCTGTGGCATGAGAGCAACGGCTACATAAGGCCTCTCCAGAAGGCACATGAGGGCGTGAAGATAGAGCAGAAGCTGTTCAAAGCCGAGCTTGAGGCGCTTTTGAACCACCTGAAGAGGAAGAACCCTGATCTGAGGGTGTTCCTGAAGTACGGGAGGTCTCCCCTGGAGTGAGGGTGGCATGGCAGGTTATGTAGTTAGCCCTTCAGGTGATTTTCCCTGAGAGTGCAAACTGACCTCCTCCCCTTTTTATAGTGGGGAGATTTGAGGGGTCTTCATCGGGAACCCTTTCAAGGGTTCCCTGAACCCCTCCGGGAGGGTCTTCCCCCGGTTACCCCTACCCACCGTTAAACCCGGCAGGCTCGGGGTTATCGTTCTGACAGCTTTTTTCAGGATATTGAAAGCACCAACCAAATCAGCATTGAAGACAAGCCCTGCTGCGGGACACTTAAACAAACCACGAACAAAGCGGGCCCCGTTATGGGGCTTCCCGCAGAGAGGGCAAAGCTGGGAAGTGAAAGCCTCATCCGTGATTATAACGCTAATACCATACTCCTCGGCAACCTCGGTTAAGCGTTTAATCACGTAATTAAACCGCCACACGTGGGAGAGGAGGAAGTTCTGCTTTTTACCCTTATCAGAATTCCTTGCAATCCCCTTCGGGTAGCCAACGATAATTCTTGAAACGCCCAGCTCGTAAAGCCTTCTCACGGTTTGCCTTACGGCAGTGTTGATAAAGTGCTTAGCCTGGAGCTTAGCCTTCTGGTGCATTCTCCGGAGTTTTCTGCTCCTCTTACAGCCAGAATTGTTGATTTTAGACTGGTACTCTCCTATTCGCTTCTGCCAGTAAAAAGCAATTGACTTCAAAGGATGACCGTTCACCAGAAAGCTTTCCCCGTTCTCCACGTAAACGGCCATTAAGTTGTTCACTCCTAAATCAATGCCGGCGGAAAGGCTTCCCAGCGGTTCTCCCGGGAGCTTAACCCATTCTTTGCCTTCCAGTTTCTCCTCAACAGTGTAACTGATGTGGGCGTAGAATTTACGCTTAACAGGGTCATACTGGATTTCCAAACGCCCCTGCTTGCCCTTCAAATGTATTCTCCCCTTGAATTGAATTTCGAGCCGTTTGAACTTGCCGAGACCTTTAAGGATTAGTCTGTTGCCATCAATCCTGTACTGGTCGTTCCTGAGGATTATTAATGGTTTTCTCCCCCCATCTTCTTTGAAATAGTTCGGCGGTTTTGGCTTGAACCATTCTGGCAGTTCACCATTCCGCTTTTTTCTGAGGAGGGAGAAGAATGAACGCCAGGCTTCAGCGTTCTTCCGGCAGATTTGCTGGACGGTTGCGGAGCCGATTTCCTTCTTAAACTCTTCATAAACGGTCTTCTCTGTCGAATTAAAGTCCACGATTTGTTCCTGGAAGAACTGCTGTCTCCTCAGATAATTCACCCGGTTCCAGACTTTGGCTCCAGCATCGGCTAACTGGGAGAGGATTTCCTCTTGAGCTTTTGAAGGCTGGAGTTTAACCGTTACTGCTCGCTTCATATTAGTAAAAAGTATGTTTTTTAAGCTTTAAAAGAGTATCGCTTTCCTGCTTGAAGGCTGGTTCTGGTTTTGGAATTCCTGCATCCCCGCCCTGAAGGGCGAGGCTTTCAAAAGAAAATGTAAAGCATCAAACGAAACACCCCTTTTAGACACGTCCGGAGTGAGGGAAAACTTTAAACGATGGACAAATAATCCAAAACCATGAAACGGGTACTGCCGGTCATAGTGGTGCTTTCAGCCCTCAGCATCCTCCTTGGAGTCTACATCGGCTCGGTTAGCCTTTCATTCAGCAGGATAACTGAGAGCATAGCCCTCGGTGTTAAATCCTCCCTGGGAATCGTGAAAAAGCCCTCAAATGTTTACTTCACGATAATATGGGATATAAGGCTCCCCAGAGTCCTTTTAGCATATCTCGTCGGTCTCAGCCTGGCCTCCGCAGGAGTCGCCTCTCAGGCACTCTTCAAAAACCCCCTCGCAGACCCCTACATTCTCGGAATAAGCGGGGGTGCTGCGGTTGGGGTGGCCCTCGCGGCCCTCTACTTCCCGCAGTACGTGGAAAGCTCAGCCCTCCTCTTTTCCATTTTCGCAGTATTTCTGGTTTATAATGTCTCAAAAGTCGACGGGCATATTCCGGTTGATACGCTTCTCCTCGCGGGAATAGCCTTTGGATTTTTGGCGACCGCGGCAACTTCCTACCTGATATACATAAACCCCGAAAACACCCACGCCACATGGCTCTGGCTCATGGGGAGCTTCAACGGTGCAACATGGGCGAAAGTGGGAAAGGTTTTCATATCATCCATTCTCGGGTTTTCATTCCTCCTGTGGAGGTGGAGGGAACTGAATCTCCTTCTCCTCGGCGAGGAGAGCATAGCCCTCGGGCTTGATGTCGACCTCTACAGAAGGCTCATCATTTTCGTTATAGCCATGATGACCGCCATAGCCGTATCTGCATCGGGGATAATAGGGTTTGTAGGGCTCGTGAGCCCGCACATCGTGAGGATGCTTGTCGGGCCAAATCACAGGAGGCTCCTGCCAGCAGCTGCGCTCTTCGGAGGCTTTCTGACCGTTTCAGCTGATCTCATAGCGAGAACAATAAACAGGCCGCAGGACATACCCGTTGGAATAATAACCGCCCTCATAGGGGCCCCGTTCTTCCTCTATCTCCTCATGAAGCACAAGAGGGGGGAGCTTTCCTCATGACGTTGATGTTGAGAGCTCACAGCTTTCCTCCCCTTCCCGTAAAGCACGGCAGGAGGGAGCCCGCACCATGAGGCTTGAATCGAAGATTTCCTTCTCGTACGGCAGGCAGGAGGTTCTCAGGGGTGTGGAGATTGAAGCGGAGAGAGGAGAGCTGCTGGCGGTCATAGGGCCGAACGGAGCAGGAAAATCGACGCTGCTCAAGTGCATGGCAGGGATTCTGAAGCCCTCCGGATATGTTAAGCTCGACGGAAAGGACATCCTGAGGATGAAGCCCGGCGAGAGAGCGAAGATGATAACCTACGTGCCTCAGAGCTCCCTGCCAGAATTCGCCTTCACAATAGAGGAGTTCGTCGAGATGGGAACATATAAAACGAGGG
>JALSON010000093.1 GCA_026986455.1 Thermococcaceae archaeon
ATATATACCGGGCTCACCGCCATGGAAATGCTAATTCTGAGTGCCCTGCACTACACAGGACTGGCTCCAAGGATGACGCCATATATGGCGCTCCTCCACTCCTTCACGACCATGAGCACCGGCGGCTTTTCGCCCCTTTCCCAGTCCATCAAAGCCTTCTCCCCTGCGGTTCAGTGGGTCATAGCGGTCTTTATGATACTCGCTGGAGCCAACTTCGCCCTCTTCTGGTACCTCCTGAGAAGGGACTACAGAATAATCAGGAACGAAGAGTTCAGGTGGTATATCCTGGCCATACTCGGCCTCTCGCTCCTCATTGTCCCGTACCTTATGCGGCAGTTTGGGTTTAACATTCTTACAGCGTTCAGGCAGGCTCTGTTTCAGGTTGCCTCAATTGTAACAACGACGGGCTATGCAACGATGGACTTCTCGAAGTGGGTTCTCCCGGCCCAGTTCATGCTTTTCTTCGCAATGTTCCTTGGTGGCTCAAGCGGTTCAACTGCGGGTTCGATTAAGATAATCCGGTGGGTTATAGCGCTGAAAGCTGTAAAGAGGGAGCTCCTCTCTGCATTCCATCCAAAAATGATTGCAAACATCAGGCTTGGCGGTCTGAAGGTTGAGGAAAGCTCGATAAGAAGCGTCCTTGCGTTTATAGTCCTCTACCTGGTGATATTCTTTGCATCATCTCTCTTTGTTGTCCTTAACGGGGCTGCGGTAAGGCTCGGCCTGGCGGGTGCCATGAGCGCGGTCGCGGCAACCCTCGGGAACATAGGGCCCGGCATAGGGGCAATAGGCCCGATGGCGAATTACCTCATATTTCCGCCGCAGACGAGGGCGCTCATGATAGTTTTGATGTGGTTCGGCAGGCTGGAGGTTGTAACAGTCCTTGTGCTCTTCACGCGCTCATACTGGAGGTGGTGACTTTTTTCTTTTTCAAGTCCCGCCCTCCCCTCTGCTCCCCCTATAATGGTTCAGGGGCACGGCTTCCGATACGCTTAAATAATTTCATGCATTCCTCATCGTGGTGATGCCATGTCCCTTGAGGAACTCTACCGCTATCTGAGATGGAGGATGGAGCCCGGGGACGAAAGGGCTCGATTGAGGTTTGAGAGGATAAGGAGTTTCTTTGAGTCCATTGATGACGTGCCGGAAAATCCAAGAATCCTAGACCTCTGCGCGGGAACGGGGATAGCCGGTGCCGCCGCGGCAAAGGCCAGGAATGCAGAGCTTCTGACGGTTCTGGATGCCAGGGAGGAGGATCTTAAAAAAGCCGGGGAATGGCTTAAAGTAGCGGGAATAAACCCGGAGCTCCAAACCATCGTTGGAGACGTCAGGGAGATCCATAAACTTGCTGGAGAGCACGACCTGGCCATCCTATGGGGACTCACGATGCCCCACTTCGATCCCTTTGATGCCGTGAAAATTTTTGCTGGCGTTTCGATGGTGCTCGGAGGGGATGGAGCCTTTGTGATAGAAGACGCGGACAGGGTCTATGGAATCCTCTATCAGGCAGGTTATAAAGACCTCCTCCTCGAATCCAGGACTGAGGACTACACCCTGATTTCAGTCCATGAGGGATACAATCTAAAGAGGGGCACGTTTAAGAGAACATACTACAAGCTGCCGGGCTTTGAGAGGGTTACGGAGGAGGAGCACCGGCTCTGGGATATAGCGTCCCAGCTGGCCATAGGGAGCATATTTTTTGAAGAATGGAAGCTCATAACGAGAGCCGAGCATGGAATAGTGGGAG
>JALSON010000094.1 GCA_026986455.1 Thermococcaceae archaeon
CGATGTCCTGTTCTTCAGGAAGCCGAGGAAAAAAGTTGCGGAAGAGGTACTGGGGCTTCAGACAAAGTAAAACCCTGGTCTCCTGTCCTTAAATATGTCGTTGAGCTCGTTTATCCTTTTATTCCTTGCCTCCTCCACGTTTATCTCGACGATGCCGACCTCCTCCCCCTCCTCGCTCCCCATTGCCAGAACCTCCGCCCTCGGCGATGCTATGGTGCTCTTCCCTATGAACCTGAGCCCCCTCTCCTCGCCAACCCTGTTGGCCGTTATTGAGAAAACCCTGTTCTCAAGGGCCCTTATGGGCATGGCCCTCGGAGCGTAGGGCATCACGAGGTTGGAGGGGTGCGCTATGATGTCGGCCCCCTTAAGGGCCAGCGTCCTCATGGCCTCCGGGAAGAACCAGTCGAAGCATATCATCACTCCAACCTTCGCCATCCCTATGTTGAAGACGTGGAAGCCCAGATTTCCCGGCTCGAAGAAGAGCTTTTCCCTGTAGAAGAGGTGTATCTTGCGGTACTTTCCTATGTAGCCGCTCCCGAGGGGCCCCGCAATTACAGCCGAATTGTAGAGCTTCCCCATTTCGTCCTTTTCAGCCGTCCCTGCCACTATGAAAATTTCATGCTCCCTTGCCTGTTCAACGAGGAATTCTGTGGTGTCACCGTCGGGTATCTGCTGGGCTATTCCTTCAACCTCCTCCCTGCTCTCAAAGTTGTAGCCCGTGTCGAAGAGCTCCGGAAGGACGATGAGCTTTGCACCCTCTCTGGCGGCGTCTTTTATGAAGCGCTCCGCCCTGCTGAGGTTTTTATGCACCTCCAAAAGCCTCGGCTCCATCTGGATATATGCGACCTTCATGCAATCACCGGATAATGTTGGGCGGCGTGGCTTATTACGTTTCCGTACCGTGTACGGCTCTCCATAGCTGCCAGACCTCTGCGGCTGTGTTCCTGCTTGCATTCGTGTAGAAAAACGGCAATCATTTCATGCGATGCGGCTGCAATCGCAACCCCTGTTCGGGCCTGTCTGGTGTGTATCTCATGGATAAGACCTGTGGAAAATTCTGTAAATATCTCGCCATGAAACCGGCTTGAAAAGTGTTGAATTTTTTGAATGAAGGTGCATGCTGCTCCTTTTCAGGTTTGAGATATGGAAAAGCCGGAGGAGAAAGGTTTAAAAAGGGAGGCATGAAAGCCAACTTGGAACGATTACCGGGGTGATCATCATGAAGAGAAGGCCAAGGAAATGGAAAAAGAAGGGCAGAATGAGGTGGAAGTGGATCAAGAAGAGGATTAGGAGACTCAAGAGACAGAGGAGAAAAGAGAGAGGACTTATCTGATATCTGATTTTTCGCACGGGCCTCCGGCCCTCTATTCTCCTCTGAAGGTGGTGGGTTTGGAATTTGAGCTTTTCAGGAAGCTTTCTCTTGAGATAAGGACTTCCCTCGGGAGAACACTTCTAATAGCCGACCCTCACATTGCCTTTGAGGCCTCAAGGGGGCTGAGAATCAGAACCCGCTT
Source organism: Thermococcaceae archaeon (assembly GCA_026986455.1). Classification (GTDB taxonomy): domain Archaea; phylum Methanobacteriota_B; class Thermococci; order Thermococcales; family Thermococcaceae; genus Thermococcus. The sequence goes on from JALSON010000094.1 coordinate 1,515, forward strand.
TGAGGAAAGGCTTGCCGATTTTATAAACTCCGAGGATCCGGATGTCCTGATAATTCTGGGTGATGTGAAGGAGCCCCTTGGAATGGGAATTTTCACAAAACGCCTTCTCATGGGCTTTTTCTCCGAACTGGGTGATATCAGAATCCTGATAACCAGGGGAAATCACGACGGCAGGATAGAGGAGGTTGCAGGGAAGTTCAGGAATATAGAGGTCTCAGACCACTTTCTGATAGATGATGTTCTGTTTGTGCATGGAAACCGGAATCTCCCGGACGTTCAGTTCGAAGATGCATACCTCGGCCACATACACCCCGCGGTGAGCATAAAATTCGGGAGCACGCTCAGGAAGACGAAATGCTTTCTGAGAACTGGCAGATTTTTGATTCTCCCCACCATAAATCCCTATATCTCTGGCTTTGATGTTAAATCCGGAATAAAGATGATACCCTTCCTGAAGGATGCGGAGAGGGGTGAGGTGTATCTCCCCGAAGGGGTATATCTGGGTGAGGTCTCTTTCGTCTAGTCAGTGCCGTGGCGTTGCGTAAGACTTATTAATACGTATGAAGATATACATGCATAGGTGTGAAGACATTTTATGGGTGATACCATGAGCGATATTTATGAAAAACTCGAAAGCCTGCTTCGCTCTCTGGGCTTAAAAAAGACCGAGCTGAAAATTTACCGCCTGCTTCTGGATAAAAATAAGCCGATGAGAATAACCGAGATAAAGG
>JALSON010000095.1 GCA_026986455.1 Thermococcaceae archaeon
CACGGCGACCATGTAGAGGCGTGGATCGAGGGCATAGGGAAGCTTGAGGAGGACGTCTTAGCTGAAAAAATGGGGAATAACCATCAATGAGGTTTTGAGCTCTTTTTTCCTAAATCCTTCTTCCCTCCTTTACATAGATTGTAGCCTCTCCTATATACTTGGCATGGTCGCTTATCCTCTCAAGGTGCCGTATTATGAGAGCCTCAACGGCCACACATGGACTTGAGTCCTCTGTCAGCAGTTCTATCGAGTTTATGTAGAGCCCATCGACTTCTCTGTCCATCTCCATAAGCCTTCCAATCGCCACCTCATCCCCTTCGAGGAAAGCATTAACCGCCAGCTCGACCATATCCCTCACAATTTTGAGGGCATGCCTTGAGCTTTCAAAGGGGCAGCTGACACCGGTAATCTTGAGGGTGCGTTCTATTTCCATGGCATACCTCGATATCCTGTACAGGTCATAGCTAACATCTATTGCACTCTGTATGAAGCGCAGATCACCCGCCATCGGGGAATACCTGACGAGCAGCTCTGTAGCGATGTCAAGAACCTCTCCCCTAAGTATATGGAGTCTGCTTGCAATCTCTTCTGTGGAGTCAAATCTGCTATCCATGCTTTCTTCAACCGAGTTGAGGGACTCCAGTGCATGGTTTCCCATTTCCCTCAGCAGCTTTTTTATCTGCTCCATACCAATCTCAAGCAGTTTTCTCATAGCCACCACCTTAATGTTTCAGGTTATCAGAAGTATGGGGGACTTTTCCAGCCCTTTCCTCCCCAGCTGATAATACAGGGCGGAGCTTAGAATGTGTTTTGTATGATTGAATATTCCCTCTCCATGAATGAGCACGGCCATGATTTTTGGATCATCTGTTTTCGAGAAATGCTCCCACAGTTCCTCGAACGAAGACTCAAAAAAGGGAAGATCATCCACGGGTATCCGGGCATCCCTGCCAATCGCGGATATTCCGTGGTTTAACCATGGGCGGATCAGGTTAAACACATCACATGCAACATGCTTAGCTTTTTCGTTGAGTGAGAGATTCAGGATAACATTGATCCGTGAGGCATGACGCACCACCCTGTATGTGTCATATGTCGAGCCGAGAACCGCCCTTATGAACCTCATATCCCTTGCGAGGGGCTGATATCGTATTAAGGCCTCTATGGTTTTATCATTGAGCTTTTCTCTTAGATCAGCCGCTTTCCATAGAAGTTCCTCCGTTCTGACCTCATCCTCAATCGTTTCAGGGCAAAGTGCATCCATAGCGGTATTCCCCAGTTCCTTGAAGAGATTTTGGATTTCCCTGAAAAGCCGTGATTTCATCCAAGTGCCCCCGTTACATACTTCTCGGTTAGCTCATGTTCCGGATTCTCGAAAACCTTTCTTGTTGGGCCCACCTCAATGATCTCTCCGAGGTAGAGGAATGCAACGTGATCGCTTATACGGGCGGCCTGGGCGGGTGAATGGGTAACGAGGACTATTGTGTAATCCTGCTTCAGCTCGAAGAGCAGTTCCTCAATTTTCTTTGTGCCGACAGGGTCAACATTTGCCGTGGGTTCGTCCATCAGCAGCACTTTCGGTTTCATGGCCAGTGCCCGTGCAATGACGAGTCTCTGCCTCTGCCCCCCGCTCAGGTTTGCAGGATAATCCCTGAGCCTGTCCTTCACCTCATCCCAGAGCGCTGCTTTTTTTAGAGCCCACTCAACTCTTTTATCAAGCTCCTCTCTGTTCTTAGCAAGTCCGTTGAGCTTAACACCAATTGCAACGTTGTCGTAAATCGTTAGGTGGGGGAAGGGATTTGGATACTGGAAGACCATGCCAACGTCTTTCCTTATTTCAATGGGATCCACATCCTCCCTGTAAATATTCTTCCCGAACAGTCTGACCTCACCCTCAACCCTTGTGTTTTCTCTGAGTTCGAGAAGTCTGTTAAAGGCCCTTAACAGGGTTGATTTTCCGCATCCGCTCGGACCCATCAGGGCAAATACAACGTTTTTTGGAATCTTGAGATTGATCCCCTTTATAACCATGTTATCCCCGTACCATATCTTCAGCCTGACGGTTTCAATTGCGAGGTCAGCTGAGGTTATGCTCATAATTTCACCTCCTTAAGACTCAGTCTTACCGGAATGAACAGTGCGAGGAATATTATGAGGAGCACGAGTGAAGCCCCCCATGCTATCTCGTGGTATTCATTGCTCGGACTCTGGATAAGCTGGTATATCAAAAGGGGAATTGCACCCACGGGTTTTGTGATGCCCTGATAGTACGTCTGGTATGCTCCGCCGGCGGTGAATAAGAGGGGTGCGGTTTCTCCGGCAACCT
>JALSON010000096.1 GCA_026986455.1 Thermococcaceae archaeon
TGACAAAGGACAGGAGGAGACTGCCCTCAACGTTCACCCTGAAGCCAAAGACCGCTATGGTGAGCATTATGATCACTTGGAGGGTCCCGATGATGCCAGATGCCAGTGAGTACCCGATGACAACTTCACCCTCACTCATTGGACTCGCGAGGGCCCTGTCGAGCGTTCCGAGGTTCCTCTCGCCTATGAACGAGAGGAGTGAAAGAACCATCGAGATTATGAACACTGCAAGCGACATGACGCCCGGCAGGAACGTGTCCATGAACTTGGCGTTACTTCCGTATACCGCTGTATACTTAACGCGGACGGGCAGTTTGAGGCCGTTCTCCTCAAGGGTTTTCATGAGTGCTTCGTTGATGCCCGAAACAATGGCATTGACTATATAGGTGTTGCTCCTGTCAAGATAAACCTTCACCCCTTCCGAAGGGTCTCTGGGGAAGTAGATTACCGCCCAGCATTTCCCGTCCTTCAATTCATTCAAGGCGTCCTCAAGAGTCCCAGCGTGCGAAACCGCGAACGTGCTCGTGTTGAGATTCTTGACGAACTCGGAGCCGAAGCTCCCGTCATCGTTAACGATCATCACCTTAACGTCCTGAACGTGGCCGCCGAAGGCAAGGCCAAAGAGGACCATGAGGACTATGGGAGTTATCAGGGCGTAGCTCATTAGCCTTCTATCGTGTCTCAGCTCCAGGAGGCTTCTCTTCGCCACTGCTATGATTCTACCCATGTTCATCAGACCACCCCCGTGAGCTTGAGAACCGCCTCTTCGAGCGTCGCCGAACCGGTCTCCTCAATGATTTGCTCCGGAGGCGCCGTGATCAGTACCTTTCCGTTCATCATGATTGCCACGCGGTCGCAGTTCACAGCCTCGTCCATGTAGTGCGTCGTTATGAGTATCGAGGCGCCTTCTTTGGTCAGCTCGCGAAAGTAACTCCAAAAATTCGCCCTGAGCTGGGGGTCAACACCCACCGTCGGCTCGTCGAGGATCAGGAACTCGGGTTCGTGAATAAGCGCGCAGGCGAGCGAGGCCCTCCTCTGCATCCCGCCGCTGAGTTCGCCAACGAGCCTGTTCCTGAACTTCTCAAGCCCTACGAACCTTAGTATGCTTTCCTTCCTCTTCTCGAACTCTTCCCTTGAAAGGCCGTACAGTCTGGAGTAAAACCACAGGTTCTCCTCGACGGTTAGGTTCCTGTAGAGGGCAAGCTCCTGCGGCATATAGCCGACCTTTGCCAGGACCCCTTTGTTGGGCATCTTCCTTCCCAGCAGCTCGATTTCTCCCGAGTCCGGCTTCAGAAGTCCGATTATCGTTTTTATCGTCGTGGTTTTTCCCGCTCCGTTCGGCCCAATGAGGCCGAATATCTCCCCCCGCTCAACCTCAAGGGAGAGCCCCCTGACGGCCTCGAAGTTTCCATAACTTTTTCTAAGTTCCCTAACTGCGAGGGCAGGCATTTCCATCACCGTTTTGCCCTTGGCAGAAAGGTATATAAGAATGTTGTAACTAAAAGAGTTACAAGTTTTGAAGGGGTGGTACCGTGGAGGAGCTCGTTGAGAGGCTGATGAAGCTCGGCCTAAAGGAGTACGAGGCGAGGGCCTATGCTTCCCTCGTAATCATCGGGCCCGCGAAGGCGAGTGAGATAGCGAGGGAGAGTGGCATTCCAAGACCAAGGGTCTATGACGTCTTAAAGAAGCTCCATGAGAGGGGTTTTGTTGACGTCAGCGAGGGCAATCCCACGTACTTCAGGGCCATCGAGCCCGAGAAGGTAATAGCCTCGCTCAGGGACGAATACATCCGCTCTGCTGAGGAGGCAATAATAATGCTCAAAAGCTACGAGCGGGAGAGACGGGAGGATTGGCTTCCGGTGTGGTACCTTCAGGGGGAGTGGAGCGTGGTGAATCGTGCCGAGGAGCTCGCGGAAAAAACTGAGGAGGAGTTCGTGGCTACCTTTATGGAGCCAACGCTTGTCCTGAAGTTCAGGAGGGTCTTTGAAAGGGTAAGGGAGAGGGGGATAAACCCCAAAATCCTCATCATCACCAAGAAGGTCTTCCGCGAGAGTCGACTTGAAAATCTGGGGGAAGTCTATTACCTCCCCATTTCGAAGGTCCTCGATGGCGAGCCTGGGAACTTTATGGAAACAGCTGCAAGGGTCCTCTTCTCCACCAGCGGGCGCTACCTCGTAAGGGGGATCCTCATTAGAGATTCCAGGGAGTCCCTTCTCGTCTACGAGGAAGGTGGCATTAAGGGCATCCTCGTGAAGATACCCTTTATTCCAGTAATCGAGAGGGAGGTTGTGGAGTATTACCTCCGGAAACTCGACGACCGTTCGAGCACGTGCTTTTCTAAGACGTAGCAGTGGAAGACTCCCTCAAAGACCTTCTCATCCCTCTCGTTGAAGACCTCGGCCTTCACGAGCTTCTTCTTTCCGAGGTCTTCGGTTACTTCAGCCTTTGCGATTAGCTTCTCTCCGGCCTTCACGGGCTTCAGGAATTTCACCTCGGCCTTTCCTAAAACAACCGTTGGCTCATTCACTGCCAGCATTGCCGCATAATCCGCCAGCCCGAAGGTAAAACCACCGTGCACAAGCCCGTATTCATCAACCGCCATCTCCTCTGTAGTTAAAAGCTCGACCTCTGCTTTGCCATCCTCAATCTTCACGGGTTCTCCGACGAGTCTCCTGGATGCTAATACATGCGTCCTCTGCTCCATAATACACCACCGGGAATAAATATGTGCGCGGGGATATAAACATTTACATTATGGTAAAACTTTTAAACCTTCTTTCAAACTTCCAGTGGTGAGGGACATGGTGTATTTTGAACACACTCCGGATTACGGTGCTTACCTCCTCATGCTGTTCCTGTATTACATTGGAGCGATTGCCATAATGCTCTACGGAGCATACATCAACAGGAAGTTTCTGATGAAGAAGAGATTCGTGTGGGTCGACATGAAGCCAGGATTAGTTCCTTTTTTGAAGAAGTTTCTTCCGTGGCTCCTGATAGGCCTCATGATATGGTCATTTGCAACATTCAAGCTCACCGACTACTATCTCTCCTCCTATTCATTCACATTCAGCGGCACACACCTCACTGGGGGCGGTGTTGTTGATGACCTTGCAGGCAACACGAAATATACCTTTGATGTCAATGAGCTCAAGCGCTTTGGTGTCCCCGAATTCGGGCTGCTGAAGGGCTACAAGCTTGAGGCGTCGGAAAAAGAGGGTCTGTTTATAAAAACTGTCGACCAGACTGTCATTATTCAGGGTTATCCCTTCCTGCCGGTTGTGAAGCTTTATATCTACGATATGAAGGGCAACAGGGTGGTGGGTGTGCATACGGCATACATGTACTTCCCGCGGTCCCCATCGGACAGGCTCAGGCAGATATTCGACTTTCCGTTTGCCCTCTTCTACTGGAGTGGGGGAGGCGGGCTTGGAGCTTAGTAAAGCTTTTTTATTTCCTTTGCCTAATTTTATGTGGTGAGCCTGGTGAAATCCCTGAGAAATGCGATTCTCTACAAGGGCTCGAATGAGTTCAACAAACAGGAGCTGATAGGCATACTCGTTTTCACCCTCAAACTCATGGATGTTAAATCAGCGAAGGAGCTCATTGAGAGGGGACTCAAAAGCGGGGTGATTGAGGAAAGAAACGGAGTTCTGGTTATTAACGAGGAGCTTCTTGAGGGTGAGGAAAAAAGGGAGTGCCTGAGGGACGAGATGGCCTCATATATAGCCAGAGCGATTGGGTGGAGTGAGGAGGATGTCCTTGAGGAGGCGGGAAAACTGAGGGAGCGTTATGGGGAGCTTGATGAAAAAATACTTGTTTATCTGTTTGGCATGGATAAGGGGATTGATATGTCCCGATTCAAGGACAGACTGGAGGTGTGAATATGGAGGCGCTGATAGTTGTTGACATGCAGAGGGATTTTATGCCTGGCGGAGCACTGCCTGTTCCGGAGG